>JAHFAP010000053.1:0-3907 GCA_023250495.1 Deltaproteobacteria bacterium
AAAGACCACAACCGCAGTCAATCTGGGAGCTTCGCTGGCCGTTGCAGAAAAGAAAACTCTTATTGTAGATGTTGATCCCCAGGGGAACAGCACCACCGGTCTGGGTATAGAAAGGGCGAACCTAAAGCAGAGCCTCTACCATGTGCTGATTGGAGAAGCTTCGCTTGCAGAGATTTTGCTTAAAAGCGAACTTCCCTATCTCTCCATCGCCCCGGCCACTAAGGATCTCATTGGCGCCGAAATCGAGTTGGTCAACGCCAAGCGCAGAGAATGGCGACTGAAAGATGCGCTTCAGTCAGTCGAGCAGGAGTTCGAATATCTGCTGCTTGATTGTCCGCCTTCTCTCGGTCTGCTCACTCTTAATGCTTTGACCGCCGCGCATTCTGTGCTTGTCCCTTTGCAATGCGAGTACTACGCACTGGAGGGACTCACTTCTCTGCTCGAAACCCTGAAGTTGGTCCAACAAGGGCTCAATCCTGGGCTTTATTTGGAGGGCATTGTGCTGACTATGTTTGACAGCCGCAACCGCCTTTCGCACCAGGTGGCAGAAGAGATTCGCACACACTTTCCTGACCGGCTCTTTCGCACTGTCATCCATCGCAATGTACGCTTGAGCGAGAGTCCCAGCCACGGCAAACCGGCTCTGCTCTATGATGTCCATTCCACCGGGGCACAGAATTATTTGGAATTGGCCAGGGAGTTAATCCGTAACGGAGAGGAGATTCCCCGTGCAGAAAAAGGGACTGGGTAAAGGGCTCGGTGCCCTTATTCCCACCGCAGACAACTCCAAGGAACCGTCCAGCCTCTCTGTCGAGATCGGAAGGATTTCGCCTAATCCGCAGCAGCCCCGCCGGTCGTTTGACGAGGCAAAGATCACCGAGCTTGCAGCGTCGATCCGTGACCAGGGAATCATTCAGCCGCTCGTCGTGCGGCGCAACGGAGATCGATACGAACTGATTGTCGGAGAGCGGCGTCTGCGCGCGGCCATCAAGGCTGGATTGAGAGAGGTGCCGGTGGTGGTCCGGGAAGCGAGCGATCACGACTCGCTACAGCTGGCCTTGATCGAAAACCTCCAGCGGGAAGATCTCAATCCCATCGAAGAGGCTCAGGCCTTCCGTCGGCTTCATGAAGAGTTTCATTTGAGCCAGGAGGAGGTCGCGCAGAAAATTGGCAAGAGCCGCCCGGCAGTGGCGAACTCATTGCGTCTCCTGCTCCTTCCCGATGAAGTGCAGCATGAGGTGGCCGACGGGAGGCTCCCTGCTGGCCAGGCCAGGGCCCTGTTGGGATTAGGCAACGAGGTCTCGATTGTCGCTGCGGCGCGTGAAGTGATCGCCAGAGGACTCTCCACTCGCGCAACGGAGAGGCTGGTCGCTCGGCTCAAAATCGGCCGGAGAAGGAGGCATACAGCGCCGTCGGATCCGAATCTGGGGGCGCTCGTGGAAAGGCTACAGCGCTCCCTCGGCACCAAAGTTCGGCTGCTGCAGGGGAAGGGCTCAGGGGGTGGGAAGATAGAGATCGAGTACTACTCTGCCGCCGACTTGGAGCGGATCATTCAGAGGCTGGCCGGATACAAACACTAAGAGGAGGTCTGTCATGCGGTTGAGAGTAACTGATCTTAGAGCTTTGGCAGCGATCATTCTGAATGCTTTGATGTTCTGCCTTGTACCCGTTGCTGCCTTCTCCCAGGCGCCCTTCTATCAAGGGAAAACTCTCACCATCATTCAGGGTCGGGAGCCCGGTGGCACTGGGGACATGCGGGTGAGGGCTGTCATTCCATATCTAAGGAAATACATTTCCGGACAGCCGACGGTGGTGACAGAGTTTATGCCAGGTGGGGGAGGGCGAAAGGCGGCAAACCACATCTTTCGAGGGGTCCGAGCAGAGGGTCTTATCATTGGTAACGTCGGCGCTGGTCTCGTGGCCAATGGTGTGTTGGGCGAACCCGGAGTTCAGTACGACCTTGACAAGTTTATCTACCTCGGTACGCCTAACAGCGCATCTCATTATGTTTTTGTGACCCGGAAGGAGGCTGGTCTCAGTACCTTGGAAAAGCTTCGGGCTGCTTCCGGAGTGAGGCTCGGGGCTCAAACTGTAGGGCATGATATCTATATCAACGGCCGGCTCTTTGCCTGGGTCCTCGGTCTCAAAGAGCCGAAATTCGTTACCGGATACTCAGGTCCAGAAGTCGATGTAGCTTTGTTACGGGGAGAAGTAGATGCCAGGGTCAACATCGCCGATACCGTTCTGCAGCGGACTCCCGATTGGCTGGATAAGGGGGTGGTGGATTTCCACGCCATACTTGAAATTCCGAAAGGAGATAAGCATCCTCGCTTTGCCCATTTGCCGGAGCTAGAGAGCTTTGCCAAATCGGAAAAAGAGCGCAAGGTCATAGCGCTAAACCGTACCTTTAGGCTTGGGGGCTCGCCCTACATCCTTCCACCTGGCACCCCTAAAGAGCGGGTTGAAATTCTTAAGGAGGCGATGAGGAGGACTTTTCAGGATCCCGAATTCCTGAGGGAGTTTAAGAAGCTCACAGGAGATGATGCCACGCCACTCACGCCTGAGGCGCTCGAGAAGTACATCCGGGAGATTCCGCGCGAGCCCGAGATCATCGATCTCTTTAAGAAGCTTGCTGGTGCTGATCCGCTGCCGCCCCGCTAAGGAAGCGATGACCGTGGGATCTCCGGGGATCGCAGGGAGGTTCTTGGAAAAGGAAGAAACAGCTGAGCTAAGCCGGTCTTGACAAGACGAGTCCAGCATCATTCAATGGCCGTTGTCCATTGTCCCCGGAAGGGAGGTTCGGCGATGAAGCTAGAAGAATCCTTGGCCAGGCTGGCCCTGGCCGCAGTAGCGATCCAGCTTCTTTTCCTTCCTGGATCAGCATTTTCGCAGAGCCCTTTTTACCAGGGGAAAACCATAACCATCATTCAAGCCACCTCCCCAGGCGGCACAGCGGATATGATGGTTAAGGCCGCCCTCCCTATTTGAAAAAGCATATCCCGGGTGAGCCGACCCTATTGTCTGAGTACATGCCGGGCGCTGGGGGAATCAAGGCCGTCAACCACATCTATAAGAATGTCCGGCCTGACGGCCTTACCGTCGGAAACGTCGGTGGCGGTCTGGTGTCGAATGCCGTGCTGGGAGAGGCCGGCGTTCTCTACGACTTCAACAAGTTGATCTACCTTGGCTCGCCGCACAGCCACTATCATTGGGTTTTCATGACGAGAAGGGAGAGCGCTCTGGGGAGCCTGGAAGCCCTGCGTGGGGCCTCCGGGGTAAGAATCGGGGCTCAATCCGTGGGCCATTCCGTCTACATCGTTGGCCGGCTCTTCGCTTATCTCATGGGGCTGAAGGAGCCGAAGTTTGTGGTCGGCTATTCCGGTCCTGAAGTTGATCTAGCCTTGGCCAGAGGGGAGGTCGACGCCCGTATCAACAATGCCGACACTTTATTGAAACGGAATCCGGAATGGCTGGCCAAAGGCGTGATCGACCTCCACGCGATCATGGAAGTGCCGAAGGGCGCCAAGCATCCCGACTTTGCGCGTTTATCGGAGGTGGAGGAGTTTGCCCGGTCGGAAAAGGAACGCAAGGTTTTGACGATGCTGCGCGCCTTCAGACAAGTCGGGTCGCCGTACATCTTGCCGCCGGGGACGCCGAAAGAGCAGGTCAATATTCTGCAACAGGCGATCGCCAAGACCTTTAACGACCCCGGCTTCCGCAGTGAATACAAAAAGCTTACCGGCGATGACGCGACGCCGCTTCTGCCGGACGAGATGGACCGGTCGATCAAAGAGCTGCCGCGGGAGCGGGAAATCGTCGAGCTTTTCAAAAAGATCGCCGGCGCGGGTCCTTTGCCGCCGCGCTAGCCAGCAGAGATGACACTTTCTAGTTTCGTGTTTCTGGTTTC
>JAHFAP010000053.1:4007-14516 GCA_023250495.1 Deltaproteobacteria bacterium
GGTTTCGGGTTTGAATCGGAGCTCGCAACTCGAAAGAGAGAGGTTGGCCATGGGATTACTAGGAGACCGGCTTTTTAAAGTCGCGCTGGCTCTGGGTGCGCTTTGGATTTGTCTCTTTCCCACCCTTGTCTTTTCCCAAGCCCCGTTTTATCAGGGTAAGACCATCACCATCATTCACGGACGTGACCCCGGGGGCACGGGAGATATGAGGGTAAGAGCCTTGCTTCCCTTCCTGCAGAAATATATTCCCGGGAATCCCACCATCGTTAACGAGTATATGCCTGGCGGGGGGAGCCGAAAGGCCGCAAACCATATCTATCAATCGGCCCGTCCCGACGGGCTCACTATTGGCAACGTGAGCGCGGGCATGGTTTCGCTGGCTGTCCTTGGAGAATCGGGGATCTTGTACGATCTCGATAAATTCTTCTATCTGGGTTCGCCGTATAGCGCCTATCATGCCGTCTTTATAAGCAGGAAGGAGGCTGGCTTAAGCAGCATAGACAAGCTTCGGGCTGCCTCTGGAATCAGGATTGGGGCCCAATCTGTGGGTTTCTCTACTTACAACGAAGGTCGGCTGTTCGCCTACCTTCTCGGTCTTAAAGAGCCCAAGTTCATCGCCGCCTATTCAGGCGCTGAGCTGGACCCGGCGCTGATGCGTGGCGAGGTTGACGCTCGAGCCACTGGCGCCGACACTGTCGTTCAGCGCAACCGGGATTGGCTCGAAAAAGGTTTGGTGGACTTTCATGCGATCATGGAAACTCCCAAAGGGGATAAGCATCCGCAATTCCCCCAGCTCCCTGAGATTGAGAGCTTCGCCAGGTCGGATAGAGACCGCAAGCTGGTCATTTTGCAGCGTGCGTTCAGGGTTACCGGCGCGCCTTTTATCCTTCCTCCGGGCACACCCAAGGAGCGGGTAGAGATTCTCCAGGAGGGCTTTCGCAAAACCTATAGAGACCCGGAATTTTACCGCGAGTATAAAAAACTCACCGGCGACGAGCCCTCGCCCCTCCTACCCGAAGCGCATGAAAAGGCGATTAGAGAAATTCCCCGCGAGCCTGAGGTCATTGAAATCTTCAAAAAGCTGGTTGGCGCCGGGCCTCTCCCGCCTCGCTGACAGGAGGTCTGCCATGACGATGAGACGCGCTGGCTGCGCATTTTTGCTCGCCGTTCTTACCCACCTATTCGCTCTGCCTGCCGCGCTTTTCGCCCAGGCCGATTTTTATCACGGGAAGACCATCACTCTCATTGCGGGCACTGAGCCGGGCGGGACATTGGACATGAGGATCAAGTCGCTCCTCCCCTTCCTTAGGAAACATATCCCGGGTGAGCCCACCGTCATCGTGGAATACATGCCGGGCGGAGGAGGTCGGAAGGCAGCCAACTATATCTCCAAGGTTGCCCGCCCGGATGGGCTCACCATCAGCTCTCCGGTTAGCGGCTTTTTGATGTTGGCCATCTTGAAAGAGCCAGGGGTCGAGTATGACATCAACAGGCTCATCTATCTGGGCGCGCCTGATGGCATCGCCCATTACGTATTTTTTAGCCGAAAGGAGGCCGGCCTAAGCAGCCTGGAGCGACTCCGGGCTGGCGCAGGGGTCAGAATCGGCGCTCAGTCCGTCGGGCATACGATCTACGTGGCCGGCAGGTTGTTTAGTTATGTCTTGGGGCTTAAAGAGTCGAAATTTGTCACCGGCTATTCGGGCCCTGAAATAGATCTCGCTTTGTTGCGCGGCGAAGTCGATGCGAGGGCGAATCTTGCGGAGACGCTCCTGAAGCGCAATCCTGAATTCCTTGAAAAGGAAATTGTGGATTTTCATGCGATTTTGGAAGCGCCGTTGGGGAAGAAGCATCCGCGCTTCTCCCATCTTCCTGAAATCGGGACCTTTGCTCGGTCTCAAAAAGCCAGCGGCGTGCTCGAGATGTTCCGCGCTTCGCGAACCGCGGGCGGGCCTTATATCTTGCCTCCGGGTACGCCCAAAGAACGCGTGGATATTCTCCGGGAGGCGCTCCGCAAGGCCTTTAATGATCCCGGCTTTCGAGGGGAGTACAGGAAACTTGTCGGCGATGATTTGGCGCCGGTAATGGCCGAAGAGATAGAAAGGGCCATCAAGTCGCTGCAACCGGATCCTGAGGCCATCGAGCTTTACAAGAAGATTACCGGTCCCGGCCCGCTCCCTTCCCGGTAAAAGAACGCGATCAGGTTAGCCGTCCAGGCGTTGGCCAATGGCGAACCTAGTTTGACAGGAGGAGTGAAATGGAAAGCAAGCTCAGGCCTAACCGTTCAAATTGGCTGTTCGCTCTTCTCTTTCTTGTCTCTCCTTTGCTGTTTTCAGTCCCTCCTGGTTTTTCCCAAGCTCCGTACTATCAGGGGAAAACCGTCACCGTCATCCAAAGCCGCGAGCCGGGCGGAACAGGGGACATGCGGGCAAGGGCCATTACTAAATTCCTCCACAAGTATATCCCCGGAAACCCAACCATTATTCATGAATACATGCCGGGTGGAGGTGGAATCAAAGCCTCCAACCACATTTATGCGCTAGCGCGGCCCGATGGCCAGACGATGGGAAGCGTCAATAGCACCGCTATCGCGGCAGCGGTGTTGGGGGGGGCCGGTATCAAATATCAAATCGACAAGTTTTTCTACCTGGGAGCCGCCGATGGCGGGGGTCAGTACGTTTTTTATACCAGGAAAGAGGCGGGGACCAGCAATCTTGAAAAGCTGCGGGCGACTCCAGGGATCAGAATCGGCGCGCAGTCGGTCGGCCACACCAACTACAACATCGCCCGCCTGCTTGCCTACTTGTTGGCGTTGAAGGAGCCGAGATTCGTCACGGGTTATGCGGGCCCTGAGATCGACGTGGCCATTCTTCGGGGGGAAGTGGACGCCAGATTTAACCAGGCCGATAGCGTCCTGCAGCGAAATCCTGAGTGGGTGGAGAAAGGCCTGGTGGACTTCCATGTGGTCCTGGAAATCCCCAAGGGCACAAAGCACCCCCGGTTTAGCCATCTCCCCGAACTGGAGACTTTTACCCGGAGCGAAACGGACCGCCAGCTAGCTGCACTGCAGCGGGCTTTCAGGATCATCGGCTCGCCCTTTATTCTCCCCCCAGGCACGCCGCGAGAGCGGGTGGCAATTCTCCAGGAGGCGATGGGCAAGGCTTTTCGCGATCCTGAATTTTCGAAAGAGTTCAAAAAGATGGTAGGCGATGATCCTGAAATTGTGATGCCGGAGGTCATGGACAAAAGCATCAAAGAGCTTCCGCGCGACCCCGAAGTCATTGAGCTGTTCAAGAAGCTTGCCGGTCCCGGCCCCTTGCCGCCCGGCTAAGAGAGCGATGAGGTCGAGAGAGTAGATATGGAGATTTCCCTTTTCGACGCGGCGGCTCAGGGCTTGATGAACCTCATGCAGTTCAAGGTTTTGTTCGCGCTGCTGGTCGGCGTCAGCATCGGCACCTTCACCGCCGTCGCGCCTCAGGGAATCGGGATGCCTTTGGTCTATGCGATGCTCTTGCCGGTAGTCATCAAGTGGGAACCGCTCACGGGAATCGCTTTGCTCATAGGCGCCAGCTCTGTAAGCGCCATTTGCGCGGCCTACCTGCCGGTCCTTTTTGGGATCCCTGGAGGAGGAGGCTCCCAGGCAACCGTGCTCGACGGCTACCCGATGGGAAAGCGTGGGGAGGCGCGGCGAGCCCTGGGCGCGTCATTTATGGCCGGGGGGATGGGATGCCTGATCGGCACCCTCACACTAGTGCTGGCAATCCCTGCGGCGCGGCCTCTCATCTATCTCATGGGCTCGCCGGAGCTGTTCGTCGTCATGCTTTGGGGCCTGAGCATGGTGGCGGTTCTCTCCGGGCGCCGCCCGGTAAAGGGACTCATCGCCGCGGCCTTCGGTCTACTTCTCGCCACGGTCGGCCAGCAGGCACAAAGCGGCGTCATGCGGTTCGTCTTCGACCAGCCTTATCTCCTGGACGGTATCTCCATAAGCATCATCGCGCTCGCTCTCTTTGGCATCCCCTCGGCGCTCGACTTGGCCCTCACCAGGCTCGGAGTCGAGCAGCAGCCGGCCCCGCTCAAGGGAAGTCTCTTCGATGGGGTCAAGGACTCTCTGCGCGAGTGGTGGCTCGTGGTCCGGTGCAGTTTTGTCGGGGTGTGGGTGGGGATCGTCCCCGGGCTCGGCTCGCAGGTGGTGGATTGGCTTGCCTACGGCCACGCAGCTCAGACCTGCAAGGGCGCAAGAGAGAGCTTCGGCAAGGGCGACGTGCGGGGGGTGATCGCCCCTGAGAGCGCCAACGACGCCAAAGACGGAGGCGACCTCATAACTACCCTTCTGCTGGGATTCCCCCAGGGAGTCGTGACGGCGCTTTTTATCGTTGCCCTGCTGGCGTGGGGTTTCCTCCCGGGCCCCGAAATGGTGAAGAAGAACCCGGAGTTGATCTACAGCATCGTTTGGATTCAAGGGATTGCGGGGATTATCGGGACCCTGGTCGGCTTTGTCTTATCCGGGCAACTCGCCAAGCTCGCGGAATTGCGCTACACGTTCATGGTGCCGATACTTTTCCTATTCATTCTGATGGGCGCTTTCAGCGTTAACCGCGATCCCGTGGACCTTTTTGTAGTGGTCTCGTTTGGGATCCTTGGCTACTTCATGAGGCGCTTCGGCTATCCCAGACCTGCGATGATTCTCGGGCTGGTCTTGGGAGACCTGATGGAGAAGTACCTCTACCGATCGATGATGGCTTACGGTTTTAGCTGGCTGCTCAGGCCTGCAGTAGTCGTGTTGCTGGTTCTAGCTATGGCCTCTTTTGTTTTAACGCTGCGAGGCAGGCTTAAAGGGGGAGAGGGAGGCGGAGTCTCTCTTGGGCGGCGCGACGGCGGGAGCTGAGCATGAGGGCTAACTTTACGCTTTTCTTTATCGTTGTCTTCCTGGCTGCGACCCGGCTGGGTTGGGAGTGGCCCTACATTGCTAAGCTCATGCCCGTCTACGTTGCGGCCGTTCCAGGTCTTCTCCTGGCCCTGGTTCAGCTTTACCGCGAGATGACAGACTGGGAGGGGCGGCGCGGAAGAAAAGACGGGGGCATCGAGATGGACGAGGTTTCCGTGACCAATTTGGACAGCAGGACGGAGCTGCGCCGCACCGTTGCCTTCTTCGCTTGGTTCATCGGCGGCGCCTCGGCCATCTGGCTTTTGGGCATCGTCATTGCCCTTCCTCTCCTGGTGTTCCTCTATACCCTGGTTGAGGGGCGGGAGAGGTGGACGCTTTCCCTTCTCATGGCCGCCGGCACCTTCCTGCTCATCTGGGGGCTCTTTGAGTATCTTTTGGAGATGAGATGGCCGAAGGGAATGATCGGGGAGTTGATCCTAAATCTCCAGCAGCCGTTTTAAATCCTCCCACTCCGTGACCGGCGGCGAACAGGCGAAGTTGTGGCAGAGGTAAACGGTAGGCTTGCCGTTGATCTGAGTCTTACCTTCCAGGAGCGGCGAGACCTTTTCCAAAGGCTCGCCAGGTTCGACGGCCTGGACGGTTTTGTTGGGCAGGTAGAGGGAGTGGATCTCCTTGAGTATCTCCTCTCTTCGGCGGTCGCCCTTCTCCCCCACTAGTACGATCTCCTTAGGTTTCTCCAGGTAAAAATCGAGCGCTGACAGCATGTGAGCGAATCCGAACGGCTGCTGCTCTATCGCGTCGTAATATAGGCGCAGGGTCTTTTCCGCCCTTTTAAGATACTCTTCCCGGCCGGTGTAGTGATAGAGCCTTAGAAGAAGCTGCGTTGCGATGGCGTTTCCCGAGGGGACCGAGCTATCAAAAGCCGGCTTGGTGCGGCTGATGAGCGGCTCATGGGATTTTCCGGTATAGAAGAAAGCGCCGTCGATATCATCCCAGAACTCGCGAATCATCGACTCCGTAAGCTCAATGGACCGTTGCAGCATCGAGCGCTCCAGCGTCACCTCGTAGAGGTCAAGAAGTCCCACGCCTAAAAAGGCATAGTCGTCGAGGTAGCCGAGGAGCTTTGCCTTGCCGTCTTTGTAAGCATGGAGAAGAAAGTTCTCCCGGAACATGTGGGTGAAGATGAAGTCCACGGTTTTTGCCGCGGCCTCGAGACAACCTGGAGCCTGCGAGATCTTGCTCGCTTCCGCCAGGCCGGAAAGCATGAGCCCATTCCACGAGGCAAGAATCTTTTCATCGCGGAAGGGCTTCACTCTGTTCTCCCTTTCCTGGAAGAGCTTGGTCCCGGCCTCTGCGATCCCGCGTTCAACCTCCGTCGCGTCCTTCCTGAAAAGCTTGGCGGCCTGCTCCACAGTCAAGATGGGATGGAGGATGTTTTTCTCCTCGAAGTTGCCGAGGTCGCTCACGTCGTAAACGCGGCAGAAAAGCTCTCCGGTCTCCTCTCCTAGGATTCGCATCACCTCATCGAGAGTCCAGACGAAGAATTTTCCTTCCTCGCCTTCGCTGTCAGCGTCCTGGGTGGAATAGAAGCCTCCTTCGGGGTGAAGCATCTCGCGCAGGAGATAATCGAGAGAGCCCTCGACCACTCGCTTGAAGAGCGGAGCCTGTGTGAGGGAGTAGGCCTGCGCGTAGAGGCGTAAGAGCTGGGCATTGTCGTAGAGCATCTTCTCAAAATGGGGTACCAGCCATTTCTCGTCCACGGAATAGCGGTGGAAGCCACCTCCCAAGTGGTCGTAGATGCCGCCCTCAGCCATCTTGGTAAGTGTATGCGCGATCATTGCGAGAAAACGATCGTTCTTTGATTTCCGATAGGCGCGGAGGAACAGCTCGAAGACTCCGGCATTCGGGAACTTGGGTGCCCGGCCGAAGCCGCCGTAGTCCGGGTCGTAGGCTTGGGAGAGCTTGTCCGCGCTCTGAGGGATGATCTCAGGCGATACGGGGCGGTCGCTCTCGGCCAGGCTCGTCAGGCGATTGAGAGCCGTGAGGATCTGCTCGACGCTCTGTTCTACCTCGCGCGCCCTATCCCGGTAGGCCTGAGCGACAGCTTTCAGCACTTTAGGAAAGCCAGGAACTCCGTAGCGATCTTCAGGAGGAAAGTACGTGCCGCCAAAAAAGGGTTTGCCTTCCGGAGTGAGGAACACGGTCATGGGCCAGCCGCCGCGCCCGGTGAGCATCTGCACGGCATTCATGTAGATCTCATCCAGGTCTGGCCTCTCCTCGCGATCCACCTTGATGTTGACGAAATTCTCGTTCATCAACGCGGCGATCTCCTCGTTCTCGAACGACTCCTTTTCCATCACGTGACACCAGTGGCAGGCGGAGTATCCGATGCTGAGAAGAATCGGCTTGTTCTCCGTTTTTGCCCTCTGCAGCGCCTCCTCGCCCCAGGGATGCCAATCGACCGGGTTGTGAGCATGCTGGAGAAGGTAAGGGCTGCTCTCGTGAATCAGGCGGTTGGCATGCATTTTTTCTCCGCCTCAGGCGGAGGATAGAAACGTCTATTTGCCCGTAGTGACCTGCTTGACGAAGCCGCTCGTTTCGAGCTCTTGAACTAGGGAGTTTATCGCGATCTGCTCGGGCTTGACGTTTTTCGCCTTGGGATTGGTCTCAGCGGTCGTATCGAGCAGAAATTTCATGCCTTTGATATTTACATAAGGGGTCGTTGGAATGTTTGGCCCGTAGTAGTCATAGGCCGACTGGATTATGTCGACATCTGAAACCCGAAGATGTCTTTCCACCACTTTCATGCCGAAGGTGCGATCGCTTTTGAATCTGTGGGTTCCTTCCACCAGCCCTTTGAGGAATCGGGTTACGCGGTCGCGGTTTTTTTCCACGAACGATAACGTCGTGCCGATGCCGCTGTGCTGGTAGTCCAGTCCGATGGTAGAGTAGTCCATTAAAGAGCGGTAGCCAGCTTTTTTAGCTTGGTAGGCAAAGGCTTGTTCCAAAAGGGTGGCCTGGATGGCCCCTTGAGCTACGGCAGCGAGCCGTTCTGCATTTCCCCCTGTCTGAAGGATCGTCACATCTTTGCCAGGTTTCAGCCCGTTTTTCTCCAGCCCCCAGCGGGCGAGAAAATCCGCCGATCCTCCGAAGCGAGCGATGCCCACTTTTTTTCCTTTAAGATCCTCTATTCTGTGGATCTCTTTGGAGACGATCAGCTCATACGGGGCAAAGTTTATGATCCCGGCGATCATCACGGCGTCTCTGCCGCCGAGATAAGCATTGATGAGGCCCGAGCCGGCGATGGTGATGAAGCTTACGTCTCCGGAAAGCATCGCCGCAAGCGCGGTGGAAGAGCCGGCCATGATCAGCGGCTTGACATCAAGACCGTACTTCTTGAAGTAGCCGCCGTCGACGCCGGCCAGGACCGGAGCATTGGAGGGCGTGATGGAGACCAGGCCGACATAGACGGTGGGCAAGCTCTGAGAGTGAGCAGCAAATGGAAGGCAAAGCAGAAAAAGGAAAAGCGCGGCGAATCTGATCCTGGCTCGCATGAAACACCTCCGAAGTTGGGAGCGGAAGAGATGCCTTTCAGTCTAGCGCAGCTTCAGGTCGAACGCCACCGGCCCTTTTTCCCCGCGCCGGGTTTGAAATTGCACCGAGTCCCCTTCGTTGCAGTCCTCGAATTGCAGTCGCGGAGCTAGACTGCTCCGGTGAAAAAAGACATCGTCACTGCCGTCGTCAGGGACGATGAACCCGAAGCCCTTGTCTCTGATAATTTTCTTTATCGTTCCGGTCATAGCCCGCAATTCCCTCCTTGTCCGGAGCTTAGAGTTTCCTACCCTGTTTTCTCCCTCCCTGCAAGGTCCAGGAATCTAACAGACAATTCTTCGCATCGGGAGCCTAAGGGTGTATTATGAAGTGGAGGAGGAACCTGATCGCAAGGTAATAGTATTGGCCGTTGGCATCAAAGAGCGAAATCGGGTTCGGATCGGAGGGAGGATTGTCGAGCTATGAAGAAAATTGAAATGAAAAAGGCCTCTGGCCCGTTATCGGACTACGCCCGCAAAGCGAAGAAAGAACCCATCATAGTCGTAAAGAATGGGAGGCCAGTTGCCGCCGTGGTGCCTCTTCGGAACGCGGATGCGGAAACCGTGTCCCTTAGCACGAACCGTGATTTTCTGGCTATTATCGAGCGGTCTCGCATGCGGTATAAAAAGGAAGGGGGAATCTCTTCGAAGGAGATGCGCCGCCGTCTGAGATTGGGGTAGTCATTTCGACGTTTCGGGAATTCTCGAAATGTGGAAGTGTCCTGCCAATACCCACAAAGCCGGGTTTCCGTTTCTGCCAATTCCTATTCCCTAATTCCTGATTCCTTCTTCTGCCTCGTGCCTGTTGCCTCGCGCCTATCGGCTCTTTTTGAGCCTTGCAGCCCGACCCGCAAATCGCATAAAATCCGCGGACATAACATTCAATGTTCACCAGTTAATCATGTCAACTGATCTAACGTTTATCACGAACGAGCCCGGCCACAATTTGCGTGATCGCTTCGGTATCTTGCTCCGTGACGATACGCGTTACTTCGACTGCCTTGTAGGCTACTTCTTCATTAGTGGGTTCTACAAACTTTACCCCGCCTTGGAGAATGTTGAGAAGATTCGTATCTTGGTCGGCCTCCGGACCGACCGCACGGCTTACGATCTCGTCCAGAAAGCCAAAGAGCAAGGTGAGCTGACCCTAAAGTCCCACGCCTCGGCAAAAGAGCAAGTCTCCAACGACGTACTTGGCGAGCTGGAGAAATCCGGCGACAGCGCCGAGATTGAAACGGGCGTCCACAAATTCGTTCAGTGGATTCGCTCGGGAAAACTCGAAATCAAAGCCTACCCTTCGGAGAATCTCCACGCCAAAGTCTACATCATGACCTTTGCTGAGTGAGCTAGCCCGGGTTTGACGGACACCCAAAAAGGGGACACGATCCCCGCAGGAGGTGTTCGATGGAGAAGCGCAAGCGATTTAGCCAAGAGTTCAAGCTCGAGGCAGTTCGAGTTCTGGAAGCAGGCAGTCGGCCCGCATCGGAACTAGCCCGGCAGTTGGGGATCCCACGCAATCGACTATACAAGTGGCAGGAGCAAGTGAGAAAGAACGGTGGAGGAGCATTTCCCGGATCAGGGCATCGCCGCGGGTCTGGTGGTGAGCTGGCGCGATTGAAGCAGGAGTTGGAGCGGGTCAAGGAGGAGCGCGACATTTTAAAAAAGGCCGCAGCGTACTTTGCCAAGGAGCTCGGGTGAAGTACGGTTTTGTGAGAGCTCACAGGGATGAGTTTAAAGTTTTAAGGATGTGTGGAGTGCTTAAGGTTAGCCGCAGTGGGTACTATGACTGGTGTAGTCGAGGGGAATCTAAGAGGAGCCGAGAGGATACAATCCTGCTCGAAGAGATCCGCAAGGTGCACGAGAGTAACAAGCAGGCTTACGGAGCGGTGAAGATGTGGCGGGCATTACGGGATCGGGGAGTAGCGTGTGGAAAGCATCGGGTGGCAAGGCTCAGGCGTTTAGCGGGGATCGAGGCTCGTCGGATGAAGCGCTTTCGACTGGCCTACCAGGCACGTCAGAGTGCCCCGCCGGCGCCGA
>JAHFAP010000236.1 GCA_023250495.1 Deltaproteobacteria bacterium
GATTGCCGCGGTAGACCGCCGGCGGCCGCGTCACCGCAGTATAGAAATCTCCCTTGATTTGCTTATACAGGCCGTGGAGGATCGCCTTTTCGCCGATGGGCGAGACGCAGTTGCTCGGCGGCGCCATGATCTTGGTGGACTGGATCACTTTATAGAGCGTCTCGGCGGCGGAGCCGTGAATATTTCGCGGCCGCGTGTCCGGCGCAAGCTTCGCGGCCTTGCAGATCTCCTGAGCGACGTTGGAGGACACCCGGCTGAAATCGCTGCACAGAAACCCCGAGAGCGAGTGGCTCTTGGTGTCGTGCAGCATTCTCAGCAGGATCCCGAACTCGATGCCGTAGGGGTGTGGCTTGATCTCACGTGGCTGCGGCGGCAGCTCTTGAATGGTCCGGGGATATTCTTTGGTCTCACCCTCCGGGGTCTGGTAGACGAGCTTGACGTGCGGATTGGCGATGGCCACCTGCTCGAGATATTCGTCCACGGAGGCGCGGCCTTTTTGATAGCGGCCCTCGATTTCGAGGGTCACCTGCGTTCCACGGTGGTTCTCCCAGTCGATCTCCTTTTTCTCAAGAATCCGCGGCTCGTTTTTCTTGGTATCGATCTGGACTTCGAAATAATGAGCGGGCGCCCGCGCGCCGGTGCGAGAGATAATCTGCACCGGTTTGCCGGTCGTCAGTTGCGCATACATGCCGGCGGCCGATATCCCGATTCCCTGCTGCCCGCGGCTCATGCGCAGCCGATGGAATTTGGAACCGTAGAGAAGCTTCGCGAATATCCTCGGAATCTGTTGGCGGACGATGCCGGGGCCGTAGTCGATCACCGTTATCCGGAAGCGGTTCGCCTGGCTGGGAGGCGGCGTGGCGCCCCCGTTTGAAGCCACTTCCAACTTGACGACGACTTCGGGCAGAATCCCCGCTTCCTCACACGCGTCAAGCGCGTTATCCACAGCCTCCTTCACGCAGGTGAGCAGCGCCTTTCTCGGATTGTCGAAGCCCAGTAGGTGACGGTTCTTGGTGAAGAACTCGGAAACAGAGATCTCCCGCTGCTGCGACCCCATCTCGGCCGCGGATATGGTTGCCTTCGACTCGGAGGACTGGCCGCTGACATCGTTCTTTAGCATGGGTTTGGACATCTTCGTTTGTATCTCCGTAGAATCAACTTTGAGGCCTCAATTCGGGAAGGATGAGCTCTCAATCTCTAACGGCTCACGCTTTGGAAGGCTGACGATTGATCTCTATTATATCAGAGACGAGAATTTTTTGTACCCTGAACTTGAGAATGAATGAACGAGGCGGCCGGATGGGGGCGCGCGGCGGTTGAAGTCGTCGGCGTTTTCGAGCGGCCGACCCCCGGCTACCGAATGTATCGGCTGCCGGGGATCGGAAAATGGGGTTAGAGCGACGGGCGTTATCCGGCCGATTCAGCAAAAAATCTGCCGGGCATTTCAATGGGCGGAAGGGACTTGTTTTCTACCGAGCCGCCTAAGATCTCCCGCCCATCGGGACGGACCCGCATGGCCGCTCCGGCTTTAGGCTTGTTGCGGACACCTGCGCCGATGCGCAGCACGACCAAGTTCCCCGCGCCGGTGTTGAGATAGCGATAGTACGCGCCCTTCGGCAAGAGAACTCCCTGGTAAGGCTTCACGCGCATTTCGTTTCCCTTTTCATCGAACACGCTCATCTCGCCTTCCAACACGATGAAGGAGTGGTCTTCGTCGAGGTGGGTGTGAATCTCATTCTCACCGCCTTGGGCGTTGATCTTGGTGTGGATCCACATGTTCGGCGTTTCCGCAACGAGCTGCGTTACCCGACCCTGTTGCATGTAAGGGGTTTTCAACGAGAACAGCTTGGCCTTCGGCGTCTCGTTCCCCTGTACTCTTGCTGCGGCAGTTTCGCTCATATCAGCTCTCCTTTCAGATCGACCGTCTCATTCTAGTTCCTATGCGTTCACTCCGTCAATTTTAAGATCGTAGAGTTTGATCACGTTCTCGCGGACCACTTTCCTGAGAACGTCCTTGGGCAAGTGGCCAAGCTCCCGAGCGATCACTTCTCGAGAGTGCGGCCAGGTCGAGGCCGCATGCGGGTAGTCGTTGGACCACATGAAGGTGTCTTGCCCCCAACGCTCCATGAGGCAGCCGCCCGCTGGATCGCTAAAGAACGTTGCATAGACCTGTTCCGCGACATACTCGCCGGGTAGTTTCTTCATATACGGCATATCCACCCGCTTACGAAAGCGGAGATAGTACTTGTCCCATTCGTGAACGAAAAACGGGATCCAACCTACCTCATTTTCCACATAGACAAATTTGATCTTTGGAAACCGGGAGGTCACGCCGCTGAAGACCAGATCGAACAAGCTGTTCGCGGCATCGTAGAGTTTGGTATTCACGGTCGCCTTGAAGATGTTGAGGCCCTTGCGCTCAAAGCGGCTATAATTAAAGCCGGTGAGTATGTGGAGATTGACCGGCATATTCAAATCCTGAGCCGCTTCCCAGAACGGATCATAATAGTCGCTGGTGAAAGGAAGATGCTCGGGCGGCACTTGCCAGATCAGACAGCCCACGAGCCCCGCCTTTTTGCAGCGTTCCAGTTCTTTGATCGCCTTCTTTAGGTTATAGAGGGATATCGACGGGATACCGACCAGCCGCCCCGGCGCTGCTTTACAGTAATCGATCAACCAATCGTTGGCGATCTGGAAACAGGCTTCCTGCAGCTCGGCATCCTCCAAGGCGAAAAGACGCAGCCCGGAGGTAGGGTAGAGCACCTCCGCCGATACCCCGTCGACTTGCATTTCGCCAATACGCGCGTTGGGGTCCCATCCCCCGGGTTTTTCCCCCGGAGAATTGCGCGGCGGGAACTTGGGGTATTTTTCCCTGAGCCCCGGCGTCAAGTTCTTCTCCCAGAGATCCACCGGCTCCATAATGTGTGAATCGGCCGAAATAATGACTTCATCGGCAAGAACGGACGGCGCTTCTCGAGCGGCAGCGGCTGTGCTCATAGACTAGGACCTCCTTTCGCTTCACCCATTTATTTTAAATCGTCACATACGCCGTGGTCAACCCCCTTGGATCTATTCACCAGACAAAATCGACGCATCACCCTGGCGGCGACGCCTTGGGTCGGAGTCAAAGCTTTACCCCGCCGGAATCGAATCGTGAGTTGACCGTCTCTCTCCTACTCGTTGACAAACCAGCCCCATACCGGATATTCCAAAAGGGCGAGCGGACACTGCTCCATCAACCGGGTATCATTTTTAGCAGAGGAGGATTCCAGCCATGGTAATGCTAGGCACCGACATGAAAGTCGCCGAGACGCCGAAGGACGGCCTTCAAGACTACAAGAAGATAGACGCTTACGAGGCGTGGCTCAAAAAGGAAGGCGTGAAAGTCTATGAGGAGTTCTACTTTCCGAACTTAGCGAAGATCGAGCTGGGGCCGTGGGAGCGCAAGGGGGGCAAGGGCGCAGTCGTCCATATCGCCAACCGCCACATGCCCAACGACTGTCACGTCGTCGAGATCAAGCCTCGGGGCAAGTCCGAGCCGGAGCACCACATGTACGAGGTCACGATCTATGTGGTTTCGGGCCGCGGGGCAACGACGATCTGGCAAGGTGAGAAGGATGAGAAGCAAAAGCAGAGCTTTGAGTGGCACGCCGGAAGCCTCTTTTCCATTCCGCTCAACGCGTGGTACCAGAACTTCAACGGCAGCGGCGACGAGCCCGTCCGCTACATCGCCGTGACCAATGCGCCTCCCATGATGCGCTTCTTCCAGGACAGCGAATTCGTATTCAACTGCGATTTCATATTCCGCGGCCGCTATTCGGGCGAGGAGGACTACTTCAGTGGCAACGGCAAGCTCTTCAACCGACGGATCTGGGAGTCCAACTTCATCGCCAACGCGCCGGACATGCTGTTGTATGGATGGAAAGAGCGGGGCGCCGGCGGCATCAACGCCATGCTGGAGATGGCCAACAACAACATGAAGAGCCACATTTCCGAGTTTCCCATCGGCACGTACAAAAAGGCCCACCGCCACGGCCCGGGCGCGCACCTCGTGC
Source organism: Deltaproteobacteria bacterium (assembly GCA_023250495.1). Taxonomy (GTDB): domain Bacteria; phylum Desulfobacterota; class Binatia; order UBA9968; family UBA9968; genus JAHFAP01. The sequence continues at coordinate 4,056 of JAHFAP010000236.1, forward strand.
TGCTCAGCGGCACCGCCGGATTCTCCCTGGTCTGGACCAAGGAAGACCGCTCCGACATGATCAAGTGCGACTGGCAGCTCGGCTCCATGGTCGTCGTTCCCAGCGACAACTGCTTCCACCAGCACTTCAACTCCGGGAGCACGCGGGCCCGCTACTTGGCGATCCGGCCCGGCGATATGGGCCTCTACTCGCCCCGGGGCGGTGGCGGGGAGTTCGCCGACCGGAGCCTAAAGGAGGGCGGTTGGCAGATCGAGTACGGCGACGAAGACCGTGAGATCCACAACATCTTCGAGAAGGAGATCTCGGCCAATGGCGCGACGTGCAAAATGAAGGCGTTCGTCCCCTGGTGCACTGGCGAGGTGGGACCGACGAGCGAGCGAGAGACTTAGCAGGCTGCTAAGCTTACTGCCTCGGCAGGTAGTCGCTCAGAACCACGTCGATGACGGCTAACCGTCCGGCCGCGGTATGTTCCAGGGCCTTTGCAACTGCCGGTTGAATGTCCTTGGGATCCGTCACCCTGACGCCGTAACCTCCATAGACGTCGGCATAATGACGGTACTCAGGGTTGGGCAGGATCGGGCCGCCGAAGTGAACCCCGGTTTTTTTCGCAACGCCGTCCGGATAATATTTAAGCAGGCCCCTTTCCATGGAGAGATAGCGCTGGTTGTTGAACACGACCACGATGATCGGCAGCTTGTATTCCTGGGCCAACCCCAAGCATGACGGCACCGGGTTGTAGTGAAAGCCGCCGTCGCCGATGAGCACGAAGACCGGCCGCTCTTTCATCGCCAGTTTCGCGCCCAGCGCGTACCCCAGGCTTACCCCCAACCCTCCGGTCACGCGGGCGATGTACGACATCGGTTGCGTGCGGAGGATCGTG
>JAHFAP010000237.1 GCA_023250495.1 Deltaproteobacteria bacterium
ATCGAAAGTCCCGTCTTTAAAGAGGCATCAATCCGCGGGATCGAGAAGGCCGGATTCGCGTTCACAGTTCCTATCAGTCAGACCTTTGTTGCGCAGGCCCTTGCCCGTTCTGAGAATGGCCGAGCACAGCAGACGGACGGTGGCGTCGATCGCAAGACATTCCAGGCTTTTTACGCGCTGAGGTGTACTTGTGCTTCGCGCAATTTCCCTCGGTGAAACCGATTTGAGAGTGGAGTACCAGGATAGGCACGATGGAATTCTTTAGAAGAATCATCACTAAAAATGAGACCCGGCAGGCCGGCATCGCCATGATGCTTCTGCTTTTGATCATGTACATGTTTGTGCACCAGGAAGTAGCGCGGATCCAACCCTCGTTAGACTTATTATCATTTCTTCCTCTCCACGCTATGAGCCGCATGGAATTGAGTTTGTTGGACCTGAAGTTTATCCTTTTGCTGTGTGGCTTGGGTTTGCTGCGAATTTGTTGGCCGCAAAAGCACTTCGCGTTTTTTGTGGCACTGAGCAGCGCTTTGGTGATTGGACTGGCGTCCCCCAAAACCGTCTTCGTCATCGCCGCGATCACACTGCTGTACTTATTTCCCCTGCATCGGCTGATGCGAGCGGCCGAGTCCCGTGGTTGGTCCAGAGCGAATTCCCGCTTCTGGTTGTGGCTCGGTATCGGAGGTCTGGTAGCGATTCTTTTTCTATTTAAGTTACAGCGGGATATTATTGTCCCCCGGCTGGGCGGCCCCTCGATGGGCTACGACCTTCTCGCGCTGGTCGGATTCTCCTATTTCATATTCCGGGCCATCAGCTTCCTGCATATCCAGGCCATTCTTAAGATCGATGAGCCCACCCCCTGGACGATTCTCTCTTACACGTTGTTTCCCCCGACGATCACCAGCGGCCCCATTCAGAAATACCAGGATTTCCGGGAACAAATGACTAACCCGGCGCCGCTGTCCGCCTCGCTCGTGTTTGCCGCCGTGTACCGGATTACCCGAGGCTATTTCCGCAAAGCGGTTGTGGCTTTCATCCTCAACGAGGCCGTTACCAAACTTCTTTCTTATAGGACTCTGACGATCCTGACGAGCGCGTTGGTGGTGGTGTTGCTGTATCTCTATTTTTACTTTGACTTCGCCGGATACTCGGACATTGCCATTGGCTTCGGACTGCTGATGGGGATTCGGGTCCCGGAGAATTTTCGTAAACCCTTTTTGGCCACCACCGTTTCGGAATTTTGGCGCAACTGGCATATTACTTTGGTGGATTGGTTCCGCGACAACTTCTTTATTCCACTTGGAGGCATGCAATCCCCGCGACCACGGGCGGCGGTGCTGGCTTTTTTCACAATGGTATTAGCCGGACTCTGGCACGGTTTGACGCTTAGTTTCATCGCTTGGGGTATATGGCATGGATTATTGCTTTTCTTAGAGGCCATCTCCGGAGTGAAACCCATCCCGCCGGGCCGTCGCCACGGAATAGGTTACTGGTCCAGAGTGTTACGGACAAATGCATCGGTTGCGGTGGGAGGTATTTTATTTCTACCAGACCCAGCCAGCATCTTGAAGGTGTTGAACGGATTTTATAATTGGTGATGGTTCCTATGCTTCCTACAATTCATCTTAGCCGAGCACATTTGTGGGCGTTTGTTAAATGGTCACTTATTATTGCCATCGGCGTCGAACTTCTGCTGCACGTTAAGGTGCAGGAAAATTTCAGGAAACCATTCCTGGCGACAAGCGTTAGGGAGTTTTGGCGGACACGGGCCAAAATACTGGGGGCGAGTTCTGCGTGGTTTCGCGAATTGGGGGGGCGGATGATGACTGGATTCAAATTCAATTGGGGAGGCTCGTACTGGCGATTCTGCAAATGGTCATTCATGTTAGCCGCCATTTGTTGGATGGTGATTTACATACTTTCAGAGGCAGCGGAGAAATTGCCCGATTTCGTCTATGTCAATTTCTAGGGGGGACCTTTTTGAAATAGTTTGTGACTTTTCTCCTGGTTTGGACGGTGGCTCTTTTCGCTGCGGATGGGGTGTTTCGCCTGTTGGGCGACAACCCATCGGCGGATCTGGATGGGCTTTATGGGCTTTATGGGCTTTAATGGCCGCTTGGCACCGAGGGAACGATCCATGGACGAAATGACACGCAGCGTGAGCGATATGTATACGCGCTTTCCCTATCCGTCGCCGACGAAGGGCAGGCGCAAGTACAAGGAACTCTCCAACCTGCTCGCGGTTTTCTCTCTGGAGTCGGGCGTCGATCTTGGCGGAAAGAAGATTCTCGACGCCGGAACCGGCACCGGTCACCGCCTCGCCGAAGCAGCGTTAATGTTCAAGGACACTTCCTTCACCGCCGTTGACTTGAGCCAAGCGTCGCTCGCAGTGGCCAAGGCGACGGCTCAGGAGGAGGGTATCCGCAACGTTGAGTTCCGCATTCACAATTTGCTGGACGATGATGTGCGGATCGGAATCTTCGATGTCGTCATGAGTATGGGCGTGCTTCACTGTCTCGCCGATCCGCATCGCGGCTTGCGCAATCTGGTCAAGAACATCGCGGATGCCGGCATTGTCTTCCTCTACCTCTACGGCAAGCTCGGCTCGCGGGAGCGCATGCGTCGCAAGCAGGTGGTGGCGACGCTGCTGCGTCACCAGGTGGACTTCGACTGCGGCGTGCAGATGGTCAAGGATCTCGGATTCGCACTCGATGAGTACGGATGGAGTTATAAGAACGACGACGAGGCGACTATCAATGGAATGATCGTGGACGCATACCTTAACGTGAACGATATTCTCTATGACTGCGACGACATCCACAATTTGATGGCCCAGTCTGGTCTGCGTGGATACGCCATCTACGGCATCACTACGCAGGACAGCGGCTGGTTCTTCGATACCGCTGCGAGCGGGCCGAACGGCATTCTGCCGCGCACGACCAACGTCGCCCAATTCCTAAAGACGGATCTCCTGCGCGACGCCTACGCCAAGCTCGACGTCCGCGAGCGATACCGTCTATTCGATCTCCTCTACCAACCCAACGGCTACACAGTTATCGGATTCACTGATCGGGCGGTGGAACATCTCCCTGCCGATCACCGCCTGGTGCGAAACGCCATTGCCGTGCGCTGACGCTTCCTTTTTCGTCTCTTGCATCGTCGAACCTCGTTTCAGCGCACGACCGCAATTATGAAGATTATCGGATTCAGCGGACTCGACAACAGCGTGGCGTTCAAGCGCTCGCGCTTTCCGCACCTCGACGCTCGGGCCTATCGCATCGCCCAGGGTTTTGATTCGGCCGCTGCCCTGGTTATCGACGGGGAAGTCGTCGCCGCCGCTGCCGAAGAGCGGTTCACACGAGAGAAGGCGACCGGCGCATTCCCGACCAACGCCATCCAGTTCTGTATCAGGCGAGCAAATCTCGATCTGTCCCAGATCAATTACTTCGCCCACGGTTTCTGCTACGAACCATACCGCACCCACTTCAAGTCGGGCGACGAGTACACGAAGGAACAGTTCGAAACAGTCTATCGGCGCCAGGTCCAGGAGCAATTGCTCGCGGAACGGCTCGGCGTCACAGACGCGGCGGCCAAGCTCGTGTGTGTCCCGCACCATACCGCTCATGCCGCCAGTGCGTACTTCCCCAGTTGTTTTCCCGACGCACTGGTCCTCGTCTCCGACGGCATGGGCGAAGCCGAGAGCATGACGGTCTTTTCCGCCAAAGGCACGGAGTTCACGCTGCTCAAGTTGGTGCCCGCCGCTCATTCGCTTGGCTCACTGTACGGCATCTTCACCCTCTATTTCGGGTTCAAGTTCAACATGGACGAGTACAAGGTCATGGGCCTTGCGCCGCACGGAGACCCTGATCGTTACATCGAGCAAATGCGCTCGCTCGTAAAGCTCAAGGCCGGCGGCGTGTATGCCATCCCCATTCTCCAGCGCAACACGACCCAGGAGTCGAAAGAGACCTACAGCGGAACGCTTGACGCCATCAGCGAGATGTTCGGTCCGCCCGTGACCCCCGGTGCTGAGCTTGAGCAACACCACATCGACGTCGCCGCCGCTTTGCAGCGCGTCCTCCAGGAGTGCCTGTGCCATACCCTGACCCACTTCGCTCACGAAACCGGCCATCGCCACCTCTGTATGGCGGGGGGCGTCGCGCTAAACTGCACCGCCAACGGCGAAATTCTGCGGAGCGGCCTTTTCAAAGACATGTTCATCCAACCTGGGGCTGGCGACGATGGTTCCGCCCTCGGTGCTGCCCTTTACGTCCAACATGTCAATCCCGGCGGCTGCGCGCCGCGCAAGATGTTGATGCCCCTCTGGGGGCCGGAGTTTGACAACGACTGGATTCGGACCGAGATTGAAATCCCCAAGGGATTCCGCGAGTATCGGTTCGAGCAATTCCAGGACCTCGTCGCGGTGGTTGCCAAGCGGCTGTCGGAGGGCCAGGCCTGTGGCTGGTTCCAGGGACGCATGGAATTCGGACCCCGTGCGCTTGGCAACCGCAGCATCCTCGCCGATCCCCGTCCCGTCACAATGCGTGAGCGGATCAACCGCATCATCAAGAAGCGGGAAGGATTTCGCCCCTTCGCCCCGGCCGTTACAAAAGAAGCCGCACACACCTACTTCGACATCCAGGAGGGTCAGGAGGACACCTTCGCCCACATGCTCTACGTCACCGACGTACGTACCGAATTCCGCGCCGCCCTTCCCGCCATCACCCACGTGGATGGCTCGGCGCGAGTTCAGACCGTCTCCAAAGAAGGCAACGAGCAGTTCTGGCAGTTGCTCCAGGCGTTTGAAAAATTCTCAGGCTTTCCGATTCTGCTCAACACCTCGTTCAACGTGCAGGAACCCATCGTCTGCACACCGAACGAAGCACTTGCCACCTTCCAAACCACCGATCTCGACTTTGTCGTCATCG
>JAHFAP010000238.1 GCA_023250495.1 Deltaproteobacteria bacterium
GCAGAGTCGCCGGGTCGGAGTGGGGCTCGGCAAAACAGAGATTTCCTCCCAGCGTCCCGGTTGATCGCACGCGCACGTTGGCGACGTGGTTGGCCATCCCGGCTAGAACGGGAAAATTTTCTCGCACCGGAGAAGATTGTTCGATCGCTCGATGCGTGACAGTCGCGCCGATATGGAGCGACGAGTTTCCGATCTCGATCCCATTCAGCCCTGGAACGGTTTTGATGTCCACCAGGTGTTCGTAACGGAGCAGATCGTGTTTCATCGCAAGCAAAAGCTCTGTGCCGCCGGCGTAAAGGCGACCGGTCTCTCCATAATGCGACAGCATCTCCGCCGCTTCTTTCACGGTCTTCGGCTGGTGCATCTCAAAACGTCTTAAGGGCATCATAATGGTCAGTAGGCACAAGGCAGTCGGCAGTAGGCAGCAAGAGCCCTTCTCTTTGTTTTGGCTGCCTTCTGCATACTGTTTACTGTTTTCTGTCCTTCAGGGCGCGCCAGACTTTTTCCGGTGTCAGAGGAGCGCTGCGAATGCGCACGCCGACCGCGCGGTCGACGGCATTGGCGATGTTCGCTGCCATGGAGTTGAGCGACGCCTCACCCCCGCCTTTGGCGCCGTAGGGACCAACGCCGTCTTGGTTCTGTACCAAGTGCAGCTCGACTTCTTTCGGCATGTCGGAAAAGCGCGGCAGGCGGTAATCCAGGATGGAACCGTTCACCAACTGCGGACCTTCGTAAACCAGCTCCTCAAAGAGCCCGATTCCCATCCCCATGGTCGCGGCGCCGATGTCTTGACCCTCCGCCAGGGCAGGATTGATTGCGAGGCCGACATCACCGACGGTGGCGAGTTTCTCCATTTTGATCTTGCCGGTCTCTTCATCGACAGAGACTTCGACGCCGGTGCAGGCCGCTTCCCAAAAAACCGGCAATTGAGAAAACTTTCCGGACTTGCGAATGTAAGAGCGGCCGATGACTTCGCCGTCGGGCAGCGCGTAAAACTTGCTGATGACTTCCGACCAGTTGAGTTGCGCTTCGCCGCAGCGCACGCCGCCGCGAATAACTTCAATCTCTTCGATTTTGACCTTGAGCACATCGGCTGCCATTACGACCATTTGCTGGATGGCTTCGCGGCTCGCTTCTAAAACGGCGCTGCCCATGAGAGTCGTGGTTCGGCTGGCACCCGTCGAGCGGTCATAAGGCGTAATTGCGGTATCGGACGAGACCACGTTGACCTCATCGAAAGGTACGCCCAACTCTTCGGCAGCGATTTGTGGGAGGACCGTATGGCTTCCCTGACCCAGCTCGGTGCTGCCGGTCATGATGGTTACAGAGCCGTCGGCATGCACGCGCACCGCCGTCGAAGTCAGCGGATAAGCGCCGGCGTCACTGCCTGAGCAGGCGACGCTTCGGCCATGGCCTTTCGCTAAAGGCTCTTTCCAGCCGATGGCCTTAGCGGCGATCTCCAGGTCCTCTTTTAGCGTGCCGTCGAAGGGGCGCATCTTGGGGAAGAATTCTTCACCGGGTTTGGCCACGTTCTGCATGCGAAACTCGTAAGGGTCCTTGCCGATCTTCGCCGCCAGCTCATCGATCTGCGATTCGCCAGGCAAGGTCACCTGCGCGCAGCCAAAGCCGCGGTAAGAACTTGCCGGGACCGTGTTGGTATAGAGGGAACAATTTTCAATCAGAACGTTCGGAATGGCATAGGGGCCGACGCAACGGTTAGTTGATTTCTCGACGACCAGCGGGCTGTTTTCGGCGTAAGCGCCGGTGTTCATATAGATCTTCGCCTGGCGCGCGATAATTTTGCCCTTCGAATCCACGGCCGTGCGCATCCAGGTGTAGGCATCGTCGCTGCGCGTCGTCAGCATCGCTTCTTCCACGGTCAGTTGCAGTTTAACCGGCCGTTTGGCTTTCCAAGAGCAAGCCGCCACTAGGGGTTCAATCTTAGTGTATGATTTGCTGCCGTAGCCGCCGCCGACGAAGGGGACGATCAGGCGCACCCTGCTCACAGGAAGATTGAAGACCGACTTGAGATCATGGCGCACCATGAAAGGATGCTGAGCCGAAGAATAGATCGTGATGCCGTTGTCGTTGACGTCCGCGATAGCGACGTAGGCCTCCATCGCGTAGGCGTAGGTCATGGGAAAATAGTACTCGCCCTCAACGACGGCCGCCGCCTTTTTGAAGGCCTCTTCAACGTCACCCCATTGAATATGATGCTGCTGGCAGATATTGGTGCCTTTGCCGGCGGTCACTTCGCCTTCGAAGCCGCGCAGCGCGCCGGCCTCGAATTTTCGCTCATGGAGCAGCGGCGCTTCTTTCTCCAGCGCCTCCTTCGGCGTGAGGACGGGCTTCAATTCCTCGTAGCGGACGTCGATAAATTCCAGCGCCTCGAAGGCGGCGCGCTCGCTCTCCGCGATCACGGCCGCCACGGGCTCGCCTGCATAGCGGACCTTTTCAATGGCGATGAGCGGATGGTCCTTCACGGCGTGGCCGTAGTAGGGATTGATCCCTTGCAGATCGTTCTGCGTCAGGACGGCAACGACTCCCGGCCGGCTCGCGGCGCGCGAGGCGTCGATCGAAACGATGCGCGCGTGCGCGTACGGGCTGCGCAGAACTTTTGCGTAGGCCATGCCGGCGAGCTTCAAGTCGCTCACGTACGGGGCCTTGCCCGTTACCTTAGCGCGTCCGTCGCGTCGCGGGACGGAGTGGTTGACGACGTGAAACTCCCGCTTCTTTTCACCGCTCATAATCGTGCTCGTGTTCGTGACTCGTGCTCGGGGAGAGGTTTTAAACTGCCAGCCATTTGAACGTTATTTTTCTTTCTTCGCCATTCCGGACGCTGCTTTCTGAATCGCGCGAACAATCGGCACATATCCGGTGCAGCGGCAGATGTTGCCGTCCATGTAATGGACGATGTCGTCCTCCGTAGGCTTGGGGTTCTCGTCCAAGAGGGACTTGGCGGCGAGGATCATTCCCGGAGTACAGAAACCGCACTGGAAGGCGAACTCGTCGATGAAGGCCTGCTGGATCGGATGGAGCGTGCCGTCGGGTCGAGCCAGCCCCTCGATCGTCAAGACATTTTTATCGCGCGCCTCGTAGGCGAGAAAGGTGCAGGAGCTTACCGGCAAGCCGTCGACCAAGACCGTGCAGGCGCCGCAGACCTGAACCTCGCAGGAGATCTTGGTCCCGGTGAGGTTCAGCCGGTCACGCAGGACTTCGGCTAGAGTTTCCTGGGCCTCGCACTCCACTTCCAGCGCCTTGCCGTTTAATTGAAAATTCAGTTGGAGCGTCTGTTTGCTATCAGTCATAGTGCGGCAGGATCTCCTCGGACCAGAGTGCCATCTGCTTAACCAAGCTATCCATGGTTGGATAAATGATCTTTAGCTCAAAGTGCTGCACGCCGGCCTCGATAAATTCGTCAATTCTGCGGCGGACATCGCTTACCGATCCGAAGATATGGCGATCTAGCGCGAATTGCATACTATCGATGTCGCGTTCGTAGCTTTCGCTGCTCGTCTTAAGAGTCGGCATGGCGAGGTTGAGCCCCTCGTCACGCGTCTTGGCGATGGTCGCGAGTTTCTCAACGGCGATGGTGATCTTGGACGGATCGCGGCCGTTCTCTCTGGCGGTTTGGGCCAAGAGGTCGCATCCGAGCTTCATCTCCTTGGGGGAGAGCCAGCCGGGGATCCAGCCTTCGCCGTACTTACCGGCGCGCTTCGCCGCCAGCTTCATCCAGCCGCCCACCCAAACCGGCGGATGGGGCTTCTGCGCCGGCTTCGGATAAATTTCCGCGTTCTTAAAGCGGATAAACTCCCCCTGGTAAGAAGCTATGGGCTGGGTCCATACGGCTTTCATTGCCTGAATATACTCATCGGTGCGGTCGCCGCGCCTATCGTAGGGCACGCCGAAAACACCGAACTCGTCCGATTCGCGTGTGGCCTTGGAGCCGAGGCCGACGCCGACGATCAATCGTCCCTTGGCAAGCCAATCCAACGTTGCATATTGCTTTGCGGCGTAGATTGGATTGCGGCAGGGCATGACCAAACAGGCCACGCCAAGAGTAATTTTCTTGGTCTCGGCGGCCAGGTATGACAAGACCGACGTGGCCTCGTAAAAATTCGCGTCCTGCGTGTCGGCGATGGCCTCCATCGCGCCGGAGGAGATGTGATGGCGGTGCATCTCGGAGCTCCAGACAACGTGATCGTGGACCCAGATTGAATCAAACCCTAACTCTTCTGCGCTCTTCGTTGCTTTGACGATATTTTCTATGCTGGAAAGCGGGCCAGAGTTAGGCACCCTCACGCCGAACTGGATCTTATGCATGGATATCTCCTAGATTTTTTCCGTGATCTCGATCTTGTGGTATTTCAAGTAGCGGTTGTAAAAATCCACGACTGCCGCGGCGACGTCATTGAAGTAGTCGTTATAGATACCGTAGTGGGTTGTTTGTTTGAACAGGATCAGCTTTTTCGGCTCTCCGGCCTTCTCATAGAGCCTGACCGATTGCTCCTCCGGAGTCACGGCGTCGTTTTCCACCGCGATGAAGAGGGTCGCCCGCGGCGCGATCTTGTGCACGACATCCTCCGGGCTGTACTCGATGATTGCCTCGGCGCACTGCAGCGGCATCTGCTGGGGAATTTTATCCGCGACTTCCTTTTTAATAGTGGTCGTCTGGCGCTCGGGCGTCTGGACCATGATCTCTTCGCGGGCGCTGACGATTTCTCCGGCGCCGGTCAGCACCCGCTTCTTCCGATCCTCGTCGATGCGCTTGAGATAATCGACCCATTCGTACTCCCGTCTCATGCAGTGGAGCCAGTCGCGGCCGTTGCTGACGCCGAGATAGCAGACAGCGCACTTGACCCGCTGGTCGATGGCCGCCACGTAAATGGCGTTGCCGCCGCCGGTGCCGCCCGAGCCATAGGT
>JAHFAP010000239.1 GCA_023250495.1 Deltaproteobacteria bacterium
TGGGGTGCACTTTTACAGAAACAACAAAAAGTTCAGCATGGAGGTCATTGCCAAATACACCAAGAGCAGGGATATGGAGAAGATCGAGCAGGGGTACGATTACAACGCGAACATCTACCTCAAGAAGCCCTATCCCACGATCAGAGGCATCCAGCTTGCGCTGGAGGAATTCGGAGAGAAAAATCCCGCTGCGAAAAGTGCGCGGCCTGAGCAGTTTACGGATGCCTCCTTTGTCAGAGAGCTGGACGAGAGCGGCCATATAGACGCTCTCTACAAGTAAGCGGGAACAAGGAAGACTCATGAGATTCCGTATAACGGTTCTAGCTGCGGTTTTGACCTGGTATGGTTCAGCCCTCTTTTGCCCTCACCCTGTGAACGGCGCTTCGGCCCTGCCCAAAGTAGTTTTCACCTTCGGCGGCCTGAATGAGCGGAGCGGGGTTCTTTTCGTGGCGAAAGATGCGGGGATCTTCCAAAAGCACGGACTGGACGCCCAGGTGGTCAATGTGCGCAGCGGGCCCGTCGGGATGTCGGCGCTGGCTTCGGGAGAGACTCAGTTTCACGTGGGCTCCGCCACAGGTGCGTCCATAGGCGCTATGGCCGGCGGGCTGGATCTGGTCTTCATCGCCGGCTTGATCAATAAGCTCGATGGCACTTTCGTGGTTACTCCCAACGTCCGAACTCCGGCAGACCTTAAGGGCAAACGGGTCGGCCTGCAAAGCATAGGCGGAGGCGTCTGGATGTTTACCATGCTGGCGTTCGAGCACTGGGGACTGAATCCGGAGCGCGACAATATCCAGCTCCGCGTGATCGGCGATCAGTCGGTCCTGGCCCAGGCGATTGCGTCAGGAATTATCGACGGCGCCTACCTGGGCTACACCTTCGGCGCGCAGATGGAGCGGCAAGGATTCCGCGTCCTGGCTGATCTCGCTAAGATTGGTGTCCCGTACCAGGGTCTGGGAGTCATGGCACGGCGGAGTTTTGTCGATCGCTCTCCTGACATCGCCGAGAGGGCGCTCAGGGCCGCAGTGGAGACGATTGTGTTCATCAATAAGCCCGACAACAAAACCGCCGTAACGCGAAGCCTGGTTAAGGCACTGAGGCTGCAAAAGATGGAAGACGCCGAGGCGGGCTATGAGATGATGAAAGTTCTCTATGATCGGCGCATCTATCCCAATGTCGACGGGCTGCGCAATGTGATCCGTCTTCTCGGCAAAACCAGCGAGCAGGTCCGCCGGCTGAAGGTGGAAGACATGATTGACGACCGGATCGCACGTAAGCTAGAAAAGGAAGGTCTATTCTAAGTCAGTAGGGAGGAAACTATGGAGATCGATAAAAGCGTCCAGCCTCAGATCATTCGGCTGAGGGCTCAGCTCGTGAAAAAGGGCCGGAGCCGAGAGCTGCTGTCGGAGACGGACTATAGCACTTTTCGAATTCACTGCTACGCCACCGGGACCGGTGAGAACGCGCTGCACGCGCATCTGACTGAAGATCACATCTTCGTGGTCCTCCAGGGCGCCGCGACGTTCAGCGGCTTGAAGGGCGAGATTGCCAGACTGGGCAAAAATAACGCGATCGTTCTTCCCAAGGGCTGCTTTTACCAGTTCGCCAACTATAGCGAGGAGCCGCTGGTGATGATCCGGTTCGGCGCCCACAAGGAGAAAATCGACCACCGAATCAATCCCGATGGCAAGCAGATCGGAGGCAGGGCCTCCGAAGGCTACGGCGAGCCAGAGCTGATCGAAAACGTTTTTTTTGAGTGATCACAAACACCCCCTCTCCTTTGTCCTCTCCCCCGTCGGGGGAGAGGGAAGGGTGAGGGGGAGATGGAGGTTCTTATGCCAGCACGCTACGGCTCGGATCTCATCGTCGATATTTTGAAAAATCTCGGCATCGAGTATGTCGCGCTCAATCCAGGATCGAGCTTCCGCGGCATCCACGACTCGCTGGTCAACTACAACGGCAACAGAAGCCCCGAGATTGTCCTCTGCTGCCACGAGGAGATCGCGGTCTCCCTGGCCCACGGTTATGCCAAGGCGAGCGGTAAACCGATGGCCGCCATCGTTCACAATGTCGTCGGGCTGCAGCACGCCTCGATGGCGATCTACAACGCCTGGTGCGACCGCACTCCCATTCTCGTCATGGGAGGGACCGGCCCCATGAACACGGCCAAGAGGCGCCCCTGGATCGACTGGATTCATACGGCCCTGGTGCAGGGAAATCTCGTGCGCGACTTCGTCAAGTGGGATGACCAACCGATCGGCGTGGAGGCGATCCCTTCGTCGATGATGCGCGGCCATCGCATCGCCATGAGCGACCCCAAAGGTCCGGTCTATCTCTGCTTCGACGTGACCGACCAGGAGGCGCCGCTGGACAAAGAGATTCCCATTCCCGATCCTGCCCGCTTCCGCTCTCCGGCGCCGCTTCAGGCTGATACCGATGCGATCAAGGAAGCCGCTCGGATGCTATCCGAAGCTCAGAATCCCGTGATTCTGGCCGACTACCTGGGGAGAAATAACGACGCGGTGCTGAGTCTCGTCGAGCTGGCCGATCTTCTCGCCATACCCGTGATCGATCTCGGTGCCAGGCTCAACTTTCCCAACACGCATTCGCTCAACCTCACGGGAAAAAATCGAGAGCTGATCGGCAACGCCGATGTCATCATGGGGCTCGATGTCATGGACCTCTTTGGCGCCCTGGTGCGGCACGACGCAGCGAGCCATAGCTCCGTGCCGGCAATCAAACCGGGCTGCAAGGTAATCCACGCGACGCTCGCGGATCTAGCGGTGCGCGGCTGGACGACCGATTTTCAGGAGCTCGCACCCGTCGACCTTCCCATCGTGGCCAATACCAGGGTCTTCCTCCCGGCGTTGATCGAGGAGATCAAAAGGCAGGGAAAATTTTCCAAAACGGTGGTCGAGGATCGGCGCAAGCAGCTCACCGCGCAGCACGGGGAGATCCACGCCCGCTGGCAAAGCGAACTGAAAAAGCGCTGGGACGAGAGACCGATCTCGCCGCCGCGTTTGGCCCACGAGGTCTGGGAGGCGATCAAGAAAGAGTCGTGGCTGCTCGTTGCCGGCGGCTTCAGGAGCTGGCCGCAGCGGCTTTGGGATTGGGACAAGCCCGGCCTCTACCTCGGCGGCTACGGCGGCGGCGGTCTGGGCTACGCGCCGGGCGCGTCTGTCGGAGCTTCTCTGATCCATCGCGGCAAGGGAACGATCTGCGTGAACCTCCAGCGCGACGGCGATCTGCTCTACACCACGAGCGCGCTCTGGACCGCGGCCAACACGAGAGTGCCGCTACTCACTGTGATGACCAACAACCGGGTCTATTACAACGACGTAGAACACCAGGAAAAGGTGGCCATAGCCCGCGGCCGTCCGGCGGAAAACAAGTTTGTCGGCATGCAGATGGAAAAACCAGCCGTCGATTTCGCCAATCTGGCCCGCTCCTTCGGCATTTCCGGTGAAGGACCGATCACTGAGCCGGACAAGATCCGCCCGGCTCTCGATCGGGCTATCAACGTGATCAAGAAAGAGAACTGTCCGGCGTTGGTTGATGTGATCATCCAGATGACTTAGCTGCTTTTTTGCGTTTGACAGGGCGCTGCTTTTGCAGCTATCTTTCAGGCGCATTCGGACTCGGACTTAGGAGGCCCTGCCATGTCTTTCTATCGGCTGCTCTTTCCGCTCTTCGTGTTGGCCGCTTTGTTGACGTTTATGACCCGTGGAAAGGTCTGAGCGGCTGATCGTGCGCGCCACCGCGTTTTTCTTGGGCCTAGTTCTACTCTTTTCCTCGCCGGCTTTTTCTCAGGGCAGAGCGCCAAGGAAGATCCGCGTCGGCGTCCCGTCGATCAGCGTCGGGAACATCGTCATTTTCGTTGCCAAAGAGGCTAGACTTTTTGAGAAGCATGGTCTTGAGGCCGAGGTCATTTTGGTCCAGGGCTCCGGCATTGCCTCCAATGCGATGATGAGCGGGAACCTCGATATCGCGCCGGTCGCCACGCCCACGGTGATCAACGCCGATCTCTCAGGCTCGGACCTCGTGATTCTGGCGCACACCATGCCCAGCGTCGTCCACGCGCTCATGGTCAGACCAGAGATCAGACGGCCCGAGGAGCTCAAGGGCAAAAGGATCGCCGTCTCCAGCCCCGGTTCTCTGACAGATTTCTTGGTCCGCCATATCATGAAAAAGAAGGGCTTCAACCCCGACAGGTATGTGACCCTCACCCAGATCAGCGGAGATTCCGAGCGTCTTGCGGCCCTGATCCAGGGAACGGTGGACGGCGCCGCGCTTTCTTATCCCGCCTATGCCAGGGCGCAGAAGTTCGGCTTCTCCATGCTCTGGGACTCCGCGAAAGAGATCAACTATCCTTGGATGGAGGTCGTGACGCGCCGGGCTACGATTCAGCGAGACCACGACATGGTGCTGAACTACATGAAGGCCCACCTTGAGGGGATCGCCCTTTTTAAGAGAGACCGCGAGTTCGGCAAACGGGTGATTAAAAAGACGCTTAAGCTGGACGATGACGAACTGGTGAGCCAGTCCTATGAGCTTTTTGCCCGGTCCTTCCTTCCGGTTCCCTATCCAAATATCAGAGGGATGAGTACGAGCTTCGAGTACGTGGCCCAAACCCGGCCTGAGGTTTGGAGTCACAAGCCTGAGGAGTATGCCGATCCGAGTTTTGTCGAAGAGTTGGAAAAGAGCGGCTTCATCAAGAGGCTCTACGAGAGACCATAAGCAGCCTCACCGCAGCACAGTCCGGATCGCATCAGCGATGCGCGATTCTGAGGGGCTGACGAAATTTTCCAGCGGCTCGCTGTAGGGGATGGGAACGTCGAGCGTCGCGACCCGTCGAATCGGCGCCTTGAGCTTGTCGAATCCCTCTTCGCCAATCCGCGCTGCCAGTTCCGCCGCAACGCC
>JAHFAP010000240.1 GCA_023250495.1 Deltaproteobacteria bacterium
CTAACCCGGCCGGAGGTATGGAAACACAAGCCCGAAGAGTTCGTGGATCCCAGCTTTGTGGAAGAACTAGAGAAGAGCGGCTTTATCAGGAATCTGTATCCGAAGTAGCGGATCAGTCCAAATCGATATCCTTAAGCGGTTTTGTTAGCGGCTCTTCTTTGGCTTTCTTGAGCAGCTCCTGGAATTTTCGATCTAAGACTTTCCCCTTGTTCTTTTCTGCTTCAACGAGCTGTTGATACTTTTCGTCGCGCCGCGTCGCCTCTTCTTTTACGAGTTTGGGCACGTCCTTCATCTGTGCCGCGACCTGAGGCTTGGCAGGCAGCTTCTGGTCCAGGATCGCGGGCAAAGCCGGGTCGATGGTTAGCATCGAACCGCAACAGGGGCAGGTTACCTGTATAGTGGACGATTCTTTCTCAGACATGGTTCCCTCAATTTGCGCGGCTAGCCTCGCAGCTCGATCTGCTCGCCATCGGGGCCGCGGAAAACGACGCGGCGCCAACTCTTCTCTCTCGGCTCTCTTGCCGCGGTGCCGTGCGGCGCCCTGGCCATCTCCACTCCGCTCTTCTGAAGCTCGGCTACGGCTGCATCGAGATTCTCCGTTTCCAGGCAGAAGTGAAATCCGCTCATCGAGCCGTCGGACTTGTGGGTCAGCTCCAAAACCGTATCTCCCAGCTTCAAATAGGCAATCTGCATGCCTCCGGTCGCTTCGTGCTGGAAGTACTTTTTGAAGCCGAAATGCCTCTCGTAAAACTCGATCGATCGCCCAAGATCGCTGACATGGAGCGCGACGTGGTCGATTCTTCTGAACATCGGAGCCTCCGGCAGGAGCCTCCAGAGAGCATATTACCACGCGTTAGCGTTTTGCAAGGGACGCGAAAATACGCGCCGCCGTGTTGAAACCAGCTCATCTTGCTCCTTATCGCTGAGAGCCGTAAAATGGTTTCGCAGCTACGGCTACGATCTATGCCTGTTTATCGCTTAGCCAGTGAGATTATATTCCCCCCGCCGGATCATGCGGAGCCGGACGGGCTTCTGGCCGTGGGCGGCGATCTGTCGAGCGAGCGGCTGCTTCTGGCCTATCGCTTAGGGATCTTTCCGTGGTATTCAGAGGGGGTTCCTATACTCTGGTGGTCTCCGGATCCTCGGTTAATCCTCGAACCCGGAGAGTTTCGTATCTCCCGGCGGCTGCGCCAGACCCTTAGGAAAGGCCGCTTCCAGGTTACCTTTGACCGATCATTTGCTTCGGTCATCCTGGCCTGCGCGACTGTTCAGCGCAGGGGTCAAGACGGGACATGGATCACCCGAGAGATGCAACAGGCCTACATCCGTCTCCATGAATTGGGGTATGCTCATTCCGTGGAGAGCTGGCTCGAAGGGAATTTGGTCGGAGGACTCTACGGGATCTCTCTCGGCAGATGTTTTTTCGGCGAGTCCATGTTCTCGTACGAGACCGATGCCTCGAAAGTGGCCTTGGCCATGCTGGTCCAGCTTTTAAAGAGCTGGGGATTTCACATGATCGACGCGCAGGTGACGACCCGACATCTCCTCAGCCTCGGAGCCAAGGAGGCGCCGAGAAAAGTTTTTCTCAACAAATTGCAGGCAGCGGTGAGTTTTCCCACGCTGAGAGGGAAGTGGGACGTGCAAACGCAAAATCTGTTTCCCTTCTAATGAACCTGGTTATCCCGAGACTGTGGAAAGCAGACAAAACTTTGCTATGCTAGAAGACAGTGATTATCCGTGTGAGTGGAGGGAGACATGGCAACGGTCAAGGAAGCCTTTACTTGGAAAGTTCAGGGGAACAAGAACGCGCCCATCGTTGAGGTCGCTTTTACTCCAGGCGAAGAGGTCCAGGTCCTGAAGGAGTGGAAAGACGACACCTGCCTGGTCAAGAAAGGCAATCAGGTCTTCAACGTCCCGAAGAAGTATTTAAATGTGACCTAGTTTTGCGGACAGCGGCCGTGGGCGAGGTGAAACTCGAAGTCCGATCGGAAAAGTTTCAAGGCGCTTTCTATCGGCGGGCCGGGCATATGGATCAGGTTGCAAAAGCCCTTGCCCCTATTGAAGCTGATAACCTTATTGAACTGATCGAGCAGCGGCGCTCCACCCTGCCCCTGCTGGACCTTTTTCAGCATGGCAGCCAGCATGTTGGTTTCCATCCGGCAGGCCGGGCACTGACCGCAGGATTCGGCCGCAAAGAATTCAGCAATCCGCAGAGTCTCCTCAACAATACAGCTTCCCTCTGTGATCACGCGCACGACGCCACATCCAATGGACGAGCCGGCGGCGCGCACAGAGTTGTGATCGAGGGGCAGATCGATCTGATCGGCTGACAAGAACGCGGAAGACGGCCCGCCCAGCAGAATCGCCTTGATTCTTTTTCCGTCCCGCGTCCCACCGCCGCACTCTTCGATCAGGTAGCGCAGGGCAGTTCCAAATGGCAGCTCATAGATACCTGGCCGCTTGACCTCGTCGTTCAGAGAGAAAATCATCGTGCCCGGGCTTTCGGGTGTCCCGAAGGTCCGATACCATTTGGCTCCGCGGGCGATGATAGGCGGGACGTTGGCCAGAGTCTCGACATTGTTCATCGCGGTCGGCTTGCCAAAAAGCCCGGCCGTGGCTGGAAAGGGAGGCTTCTGGCGCGGCAGAGGTTTTTTCTCCTCGATGACCTCCAGCGCGGCGGTGTCTTCTCCGGCGACGTAGTTGGACGGAGCAGGCGTAAGCAGGATTTCTAAACTAAAGTCGCTGCCGGCGATCCGCTCTCCGCAATATGCAGCCTGTTTGGCTTCGGCCAGGGCATCCCCCATGCTCCGTGTCGCTTCGTCGTATGCAGCGTTGATGTAGAGATAGGCTTTAGATGCTCTCACGGCGTAAGCGGTAAGGATCACCCCTTCCAGGACAAGGTGCGGAAGATTTTCCATGAGGAGACGATCCTTCTTGCTTCCGGGCTCGTCTTCCCCGCCATTGAGCACCACGTAGTGTGGCGTTTCCGGACATTCAGCCGTGAAGGCCCATTTTTTCCCGGTGGGAAAACCTGCGCCTCCTCTTCCCTTGAGGCCCGAGTCAGCGACCTCTTGGAGCACGCGCTCGGAAGAGAGCTGCTTCAACGCCTTCTCTAAGGCCTCGTAGCCTCCGCGGGAGCTGTACTCTTTGAGGCCTTCCCTTTCTTCCACTACGCCTCGGGGAAATAGAATACCTTCCATGTTTTAGAAAACTCCGGTTTCGAGAAGTTGGTAGATCAGCTCTTTGAGAGAGGTATCGATGGTGTCGAGGCGCGTGACGTGAGGCCCGCCGGCGATATGCTTCATGATATCGTCCAAGTCCTCCTTTTTGACTCCGGCGTACCAGCTTTTCTCCGGGTAAAGAACAACGTTGGGGCCCTCCTGACAGGCTCCAAAACACAGGTAAGGCTTGACCTCGAGGTCGGTCAGCCCTTGATCGGCCACTCTTTGCTGCAGCTCTTTCATGATCTCTTCAGAGCCGCGGCTCTTGCAATCGACATTCTGGCAGACAAGACAGATCCGCTTCACTCATCTCTCCTTAACAGGTCAAAACCGGCAGCGCAAAGTCCAGCAGATCAATTCATCTGCAAGACCCAGTCTTTCTCTTTAAAGATCTCGTTCAGGAGAAGCTCGTCTTCCGGACCGGGCAGGACCTCTGCAAGGTGTTTTTGGTACTGTTCCGGAGACAGGAGCTCTCCGCTCACGCTATAGGGCTTGTCCGCGAACTCGCCGATGGATCTGCAAAATTTAAGATCCGGGGCTACAAGCCGGGGCTGATCTGCTGGGATAAATTGGTTGAGCCCATCGATGAGCCTGTGACATTCAGCTAGGTAGTGGTTCCTGGCCAGTTCGTTGAGTCGCTGCTTGTCCGCCGGTGCCTTAGCTTCGTGCTCATCGTAGCGTCCCTTCAATCCCCACACATAAGACCATTGAGCCGAAGAGGAATGGTCCGTGCCGAAGAGATCGTAGGCGGTGGAGAGCCATTTGTTGAAGTATTTTTGCATTACCGGCAAGGGAATCTTGCCGGCCCTCACGATCCGCGTGAGTCCGGTGTTGCCAGTAAACATATGGAAGAACTCTTCCTTGAGCATGGCCGTGACGCTTTGGGCCAGGGGAGTAAAAGAGGAATGGCTCAGCATCGTGAGCTGAAACTTGCCATCCCGGTCAACAAACTGGGTATAAGTGAAAAAGTCCAGCCAGTTTTTCACCGGCTCATTGAAGGATCCCAAGAGCCGATTGCCCTGTGAAGCTCTGCGCTCCAACAGCTTTTGTGCCTCGAGTTTGCCAGAGTCGCCAAAATAGGTCACCAACAGATAGCACATCTGCCAGCCGTGGCGCATCTCTTCGCTGTTGACGCGGATCAAGGACTGACGGTCGTAGTCCGTAGGGGCCGTATCCAGGAGGTTCTTCTGCTGTTCCACCGAGGCGAATTCGGTGTCAGCCTGGTAAACGATCAGGTTGAGCAGGGCATCACGGATGGATTGGTTCGGAATCTGCTCCACTCTTTCCCATTTAGGCTGGCCTCTGAAATCTCCGAACTCGATCTCTGAGGTGTGGATCTCGCCGAGCTTGGTCTCGAAATTATAATCGCCTAGCAGCGAAGGGTCGTAGCCGATATCCTTTTGCCACTGCCGGAAGTAGTCCACCCAGTCATCGAAAGTTGATATCCTGGCCATCTCGGTTCCTTTCTGCGGTTTGGCTTAGTTCGAACGATCGTTCGATTAATATCGTATATCACCAAAAAAATCAACCCCACCCCCGATCCGGCAAATTCCGTTTGATACTTTAGTGGTAAAGCTCGAGCAACTCTACCATACCGAGGTCGCGCATCTGGTCGAAGAGATACTTTTTAATTTCCGCCACTGTGTCCAT
>JAHFAP010000054.1 GCA_023250495.1 Deltaproteobacteria bacterium
GGAGTTCCTAAAAAACTTTGGATGTATCCAGTCGCCGCAGTGAGTCCGGTAAGGGAGCTCTCCATGCTGTAGAATTGGAAGCCTTCTGCCAAAAACGCATGCCCAGCGGTACATGAGGACAGACTCACTTAGAGTTAAATTGGGGAGAAACGTATCGCATGAGGATATATAAAGTCAAACTAAATTGCTTCTCTTGCGCTGAACCCTAAGGTTGTTGATTGACATAAGACAAAATTTCTAATATTTTTGTGAAATTAGCGCACTGAAAGCGGTTTAGTTTTATGCAGGAGCAGACTGGCTTACAGAATTTCTTGGAGATCGTTACCAAGCCCGACAACATCCCCATCGTCGGGATGCTTCTTCTGGTCCTCTTCTTCACCTGGATCGGCCTGAGGCAGGCCTTTCGCAACGACAAGCTCACCGAAGAAGGAAAAAAAGACGACATCCCGGACGAGATGTGGAAGTAGGATGCTGGGTTCCTGGCCGGCCTTCCTTCTGGGGATCTTGGGGGTGAGTTTTTCTCTCGCTCACGGCGCTGAGGGCACTTTTCTCGGCGAACCGCAATGGGGACTTGGAAGGAAATATCTGGCGGAGGGGAAGAGCCAAGAGGCGAAGGAGGCTCTGGCGGAGCTCTCCAAGAAATATCCCAAAGAACCGGACATCTATCTCTTCCTGGCGGTCGCCTCTCTCAGGCTGCGGGATGTGCAGGGGTCGGAAATCGCTATCCGTAAGGCGCTGAGTCTCAACCCCGATCACGTGGAGGCGAGAACCCTGCTCGGGTGGATTGAGCTCGAAGTGAAGCGGGATTACGCTGCGGCGGTCGCCGACTATTCCAGGGTCGCCGAGCTAAAGCCGGATTGGCCGGAGGCGCACAATAACCTGGGCGTGGCCTGGAAAAAGCGGGGAGAGATGGAGAAGGCTGTCGCCAGTTTCAATCGGGCGCTGGAGCTGCGCGGGGAATACAGCGAGGCGTGGAGCAATCTCGGCTGGGCCCACGCCGAGGAAAAAAAGTGGCGCGAGGCCCGCGCGGACTTTGAACAGGCCCTGAAAATCAACCCGAACGACGAGGGCGCGCTCTATGGGATGTCGCAGGCGCTGAGAGAGCTTCGGGACTACGCCGGCGCCGAGAGGAGCTTGAGTAGCCTTATCTCCCGAGCGCCCAATTTTGTCTACTGGCTGGAATGGGGACGGGTCGAGCTCGTGCGCTATTATTGGCTGTTGCTTGTGGCCGTGGGGCTGGTCTATCTTCATTCCCGCTATCAAAGAGCAAGGAGAGAACTCCATGGCGGAGCCGACAGGAAAGAAACGTAAGGGCACGGCGCTGCTCGCCGTAATGGACGAGAACTGCTCCAGCTGCGCCGGCTCTCCTTTATGCGAGGTCCATTGCCCGGTCGATGGCTGCATCAACCTGCTCTACGAGGAGCTGCCCCAAGGGGGCTTGAAGCCCTACCGGGTATGGGTGGACAACGACAAGTGCATCGGCTGTCAGATGTGCTACAGCGACGACCTCACCAAGATCCACCAGCACAAAGAGAGCGGAGAGATCTACTACGAGTACGCCGGCCGTTTCTATGACAGCTCCAAAAAACCGCTGGACCCGGACAAGGTGCCGAAGAAGTTCCAGCTCCAGCTCATCGGCACCGAGTCAGAGGATCGTCTCGACAAAAAGATCTGCCCGTGGGATGCTATCAAGATGTACGAATTCGACGAGGGCCTGGAGGTCGCGCAGTACTTCTACGACGCGGAAAAGATCAAAACGGTCAACGGCGTTTACGTCGTGGACTCCGAGGAAAAAGCGCGGCTGGAGGAAAAGCAGAAAGAGATCTACGGCGGGTAGGATTGTAAGATCGAGAATGGAGGATGGAGGATAGAGGTTCGAAATGACGAGAGCCATCCTCCATTCTCGACCCTCGATTCTCAAATGACTTTATTCAGCGGATACTCGATGATTCCCACGGCGCCGTTCTGGATCAGCTTGGGAATGAGGTCGCGCACCACGTCTTCGGAGATGACGCTCTCGACCGAAAACCACTTCACTCCATGCAGAGCGGCCGTCGGATAGAGCGGCGAGACCGTGGGCGCGGTGATGCTGGGGATCAGCCGGACGATCTTGTCTATGTTAGGCTCGGCTACGTTCATCTTGATGCCGACTTTGTTTTCCGCGGAAAGCGCGCCTTGGAGCAGGAGCCGGATCTGTTCGATCTTTTCCCGCTTCCACGAGTTCTCCCATGACTTTTTGTTGGCGATCAGCTGCGGGCTCGACTCGAGCAGCTCAGCGACAATCCTGAGACCGTGGGCGCGGATCGTGCCGCCGGTCTCGGTCACCTCGACGATCGCGTCCACTAGCCCCTCGGCGGCCTTCGCCTCGGTCGCCCCCCAGGAAAACTCCACCTCCACCGGAATCTTTCGCTCAGAAAAATAGCGCCGGGTGAAGTTCACCATTTCAGTGGCGATCCTCCTGCCTTTGAGGTCTTCAAGCTTTTTTATCGGCGAGTCCTGCGGCGCCGCGACCACCCAGCGCACCGGCCGGAAGCTCGCCTTGGCATAGACCAGCTCGGCGACCAGGCGCACGTCCGAACCGTTTTCTTCGATCCAGTCTTTTCCGGTGATGCCGGCGTCCAGGCTCCCGCTCTCCACGTAGCGCGACATCTCCTGCGCGCGCACGATGCTGCAGCGCAGGCTCTTGTCGTCTACGCTGGGAAAATAGCTGCGGTCCGTGCCGGCGATCTTCCAGCCGGACTTTTTGAAAAGCTCTACGGTTGCCTGCTGGAGGCTCCCTTTTGGGATTCCCAGTTTCAACTCTTTGGCTGATTGTTCCTTCACCTCGTCAACCCCATCTCTTTCACTTGGTCTTGTAGACTTCCTCTGGATTGAACATTCTTTTGGCCACGGCCAGCCACTGTCTCTTCGCCTTCTTGCGGAAAAAACAGCTCCGGTAGCCGAGGTGACAGGCGCCGCCGCCGCGTTGCCTGACCCGGAGTAGAAGCGTGTCGTTGTCGCAGTCGATGAGAATATCTTTGACCTCTTGATAGTGGCCGGACTCCTCTCCTTTGAGCCAGAGTCCGCGCCGCGACCGGCTGTAGTAGTGGGCCTTGCCGGTCTTTTGAGTCTTGGTCCAGGCCTCCCGATTCATATAGGCCATCATCAGCACCTCTCGGCTGCGATAGTCCTGAACGATCACCGGCACGAGCCCGTTTCCCTTGGCGAAATCGATTCTTTGCATGGCCGAATCCCGCGAATTTTCCTAAGTTAAACATACATGAGGCGGGGTTTCAATAAGAAGCGACGGTGGCTGCTATCGGCAGTTTCTAGGCGCAGGCTGGCTGGTGTTTAGGGGATCGCAGGGACGTAGAGCCCGGTGGCGTGGAGGCTAATAGCCGGTCCCGTTGCGCTCGGTCGCGGAGCCGGTAGGAAGAAGCTGCTTGAGTTCCTTCATCGTGAAAGGCTTGGCCAGATAGGCGTCGAAGCCACTTCGCAGGCATTTCTCCCGGTCACCCGGTCGGGCCATCGCGGTGGCTGCCAGGATCCAGGCATCACGCGTCCGAGGGTCGCTGCGCAGTCGAGCGACGATCTCGAATCCGTCCATCTCAGGCAAGCAAACCTCCATTATAATCAGGTCAGGTCCTCGGCTTAGCGCCACACTCAGGGCCTCTCTGCCGTCTTTTGCCTGGATCGGCGCCGGATATTTGAGAAAGTCGAGATAGAGACACAAAAGATCTCTACAGTCAGCATTGGCGTCGGCCAGAAGGATGTTCCTTGCGCGCATGTTATTTACTTTCTGTTTCGTCCCTATTTGCCGGGATCCCCAGGAGTTCAGCGATTCGCTTCTCCAGCCGGCGCGACTTCCTTTCTCCTTTCAGGAGTCGGGTAATGGTTGATGGATTGACGCCAAGCCTTTCTGCCAGGGCTTTCTGGCTGTAGATTCCTCGCTCGAGCATGCGGATCTTGATTTTGAGCCACTGCATTGGTAGCATGGGCAACAAAATTGCCCTAGCTGCGAAGTTTCTTTCTTGAATATTCTTATTTGAATTAGTTGTCAAGCATATATTCGGTAACGAATGAACAGACAGTTTTCTATCCGTCTCACCGAAGCCATCGAAGCAATGGGCGTCAACCCAACGCAATTCGCCCGCAAGGCTGGGATCCCGCAGGGCACAATCTCGAAATGCCTGAGCGGCCACGTGCCTACAGCGCGAATCCTCTTGCGCATTTCGACATTTACAGGCAAGAGCGTGGACTGGTTGCTGACGGGGACAGGGCAGGGGAAGGCCGGCGTGGGATACGTGGCGGAGCGAGCGGCCCGCTACGGGCGCGCCGGAGGATCGCGGAAAGCGAGCGCGAATGAAGAAGTCCTGGTCGCCAAACTCCTCAAAGTGCTCCGCGGCAGCAGCCGGCGCAAGCAGCAGATGATCAAAGATCTCCTCGATGTCCTGAGCCGCTGATTTCTTCTCCCCGGCAAAGCCTTCAAATCGCAGATTGACTGTTGGAGAAAACCGGTTATAAGATCTCGATCCATGAGCGAGTTTATCATAGTCTTTGTGACCGTGGCTTCGCCCGATGAGGGGGAGCGCCTTGCCCGCGCGTTGGTTGAAGAGCGACTTGCCGCGTGCGTGAACCGACTGAGGGCGGTGCAGTCGGTCTATCGTTGGCAGGGTCAGGTGGAGCAGAGCGAGGAGGAGCTTTTGATTATCAAGACCAAGCGCGACCTCTTCGGCCGGCTCAAGAAAAGAGTGCAGCAGCTCCATAGCTACTCGGTGCCGGAGATCCTCGCGCTGCCGATCCTCGAGGGGAGTGAGAGCTACCTCCGTTGGCTGGAGGAGGAGCTTTCGGGCGGCGGCGGATAGATCATAGCCCTATGCGCACCGTCAGAGAAATATCATCCGGCGGAGTCGTTTACCGCAGGCGCAAAGGAATTACCGAAGTCGTCCTGATCCGCGTGCGCGGCCGGTGGCGTCTACCCAAAGGCAAAGTTGAAGAGGGAGAAGGGCTTGAAGAGACGGCGCTCAGGGAGGTCCGCGAGGAGACAGGGTTGGAGGGCAAGGTAGTTGCAAAACTCGGCCACATCACCTATTGGTACACGAACAAGCGTAGAGACGGAGAGACGATCAGGATCTTCAAGCGGGTCTATTTTTATCTGATCCGCTGTCTCGAGGGGGACGTGGCCGGGCACGACGACGAGGTGGAAGAGGCCTGCTGGTGGCCGATTACGGAGGCCCGCAAGCAACTCTTCTATCCCACCGAGCGTGACATGGCGCGCAAGGCCGCCGTTCTCTTCGCCGAGGGGAGTTCAAAGAAACCGTCCTCTCGGGTTCGGCGCGCCAGCAGCGGACAACGATCATCGCAATCATAGCATCGTGTTCGAGGAGGCCTTGAAGTTCTTCCGGCCGGTTCAGTGGGAGAAGGAAACGGCATGAAGGACGGCGTTAAGCAGATGGGTTTTTCGGTGCCTTACGACATCGCCGTGGCGAGGACTCTCAGGCAGACGACCCGGCAGGAGAGGGAAGCGGCGCTGAAGCAGGCCTGTTACAACACCGAGTTGATTCCTCAGGAGATGGTCTATGTGGATTTGAAGACGGACAGCGGAATCAGCTCGGTCAGCACCTCTCAGGTGGCGGCGCTGATCGGAGGCGGCAGCCCGGAGGCCGCCGTGGAAATGGCGCCTGAGGGCCACACGGGCTTTACTACTCTTTCGCGGCGCTTTCAGGAAATCTTTGGCTTTCCCTTCGTTCTTCCCTGCACCCAGGGCAGGGCCGCCGAGCGCATATGGGCTAAGCTCCATGTCAGAGAAGGAACCGTCGTTCCGGGCAATATGCTCTTTCCCTCGACTCGCTTTCATATTGAAGCCAACCGCGCCAAGGTGGTCGATGTCATCTCGGAGAAGGCCTACGATCTCTTTTCCGACGAGCCGTTCAAGGGTGACCTGGATCTGGAGAAGCTAGAGAGCGTTGTTAAGGAGCGCGGGCCGGAGAAAGTATCCTGCATCTACGTCGAGCTGTGCGTGAACTCGTGCGGCGGCCATCCGGTCTCTCTGGCGAACCTGAGAGAGGTCCGCTCCTTTGCTCAAGCGCACAAAATCCCGCTGTTCCTCGACGCCTGCAGGATCCTGGAGAACAGCTATTTCATCCAGCAGCGGGAGCCCGGCTACCAGAATCGCTCCATCCAGGAGATCGCGCGGGAAACCTGTTCCCTCGCGGACGGTTGCACGATGAGCGCGCTGAAGGATCTTCTGGTGCCGATCGGCGGCTTCATCGGGACTCGGGATGAAAAAAGCTATCAGAAGGCTTATTTTCAACAATTTCTCGATGGAGGACAGCCGCCCGGCAGCGCCCTCGCCAGTCTGGCCTTGTCGCTCGGCGAAATTTTTTCCTCCGCGACCTATGTTCGAAGCCGGGTCGAGCAGGTGAACCACCTCTGGCGCAGATTAACCGGGACCGTGCCGGTTCTCCGTCCCGCAGCGGGGCACGGCGTGTTTATCGACGCGAGGAGTTTCCTTCCCGCGATGGCGCCGGAGCACCATCCGGCGGAGGCGTTGGCCGCCTTTATCTACGCTATTTCCGCCGTTCGTGCGACCAAGGGTCCGCCCCTGACGCAGAATCAGAGCGCGCGCGGGATAGAACTGCTGCGGCTGGCCGTGCCCGCGCGCAGATACCTCCAGGGCCATATGGACGATGTGGCGGAGGCGGTCTTGCACGCCTATTCCCACCGAGACGAGATTCGCGGGCTCAAGCGGATCGAGAAGCCTGGCCGTTCGAAGTACGCCCCTCCTCTATTTGCTCCGGTGCAGTGATGAAAGCCGCCGCAAATTTCTCTACGACAACACCCCGTCATCTCGGCGCGCTCTTGTTTGAGCGCGTCGAACAACTGGGGGATAAAACATTCATCAAACTGCAACGCAGGGATCGCTTTGAAGAGATTTCCTGGAGAGACTTCGCAGCTAAAGTCCGCGAGGCGATCCTGGGCCTTTACTCCCTGGGGTTACGGAAAGGGGAGCGCGTCGCGATCCTGTCAGAGAATAGTTTAGAGTGGCTGTGCGCCGATATGGCGACCCTGGCAGGGGGGTTGCCCAACGTGGTCATCTCGCCCCGGCTCTCCGAAGCCATGGTTCTAAGGCTTCTAAGCCATTCGCGGGCGTGCGCGGTCTTTGTCGAAGATGAGGTCAGCGTAGGAAGACTCCTCAACCTGAAAGGGCAGCTCCCTTCGCTCACCCGCATCATCGTCATGGAGAGAACGACTTCTCAGCTGCCTTATACTCTCTCCATGGAGGAGCTTCTGTCTCGTGGCAGGGAAGGGACGAGTGAAAGTCTGCGTCGGATTCTCGAATCGGTCCACGAGGATGATCTCGCCACCATCATGTACACTTCTGGCTCCACGGGCGAGCCGAAGGGCGTCATGAAGACGCAGAAAAATATTCTAGCCAATCTTTCATCTGGCGCAGAGATCTCCTTGAGCAAGCCGGAAGAGTTGGTGGTTATGGTCCTAAGTTTGAACCATCTGCTGGGAAGATTTGGATTTCATAAGAGCGTTGCCACGGGGAGGGCCACAGCGGTCGTTGGGGCCACGGAGCTGGAAGTCGATCTTAAAACCATTCGGGCCCTATCTCCTACATCGATGAGCTTGGTCCCCAGGGTGATGGAAAGGATGTGGGAAGCGATCCTCGCTGAGGGCGACAACAGGCGTCATTGGGATCGCTTGGAGAGGTTGGATCAGGTCAAAGCAGACGGTGGTTTGCTGAGTTCCGATGAGATTCAGGATTATGAGAAACTTAGGGTTTCGCTCAAGGAGGCCGTAAAGCAATCTCTTGGGGGCAGAATCAAATACGTATCCTACGGCGGCGCTCCTATGGCACCCAGGATTATGCGCTTCTTTGAGCTGATCGGGATTCCATTGATCGGCGGATACGGCTCGACGGAATGTGGAGGGGTTAGCTTGTGCGGGATCGGAGAGAACCGGCCGGGCAGCTTGGGGAAAGCGTTCGCCAATATTGAGCTGCGGATTGCCGACGATGGAGAGCTCCTGGTTCGAGGGCCGACGGTGACGCCGGGTTACTTCGAGAACCCGGAGGCGACCCGCGATGTCCTGGATCCCGACGGATGGTTCCATACCGGAGACCTGGCTTCCATCGATCCGGACGGCTCTCTGCGCATCGTTGGGAGAAAAAAGGATGTCTTTTATTGCTCGGACGGCTCAAACATCTACCCCGGCGCCATCGAGCTTTTGTTGGAAAATGACCCGTTCATCCGCCAGGCGGTTCTGGTCGGCGATCGCCGGCCTTTCCTCGCCGCCTTGCTGGTCCCGGAGGTTGAGAGCATCGCGGCGGCGTTGAAAAGAGACAGGTCATCGCTGAGTCCGCGGGAGCTGGAGCAGTCGCTTTGGGCGCGGGTTGAGCGGGTCAATGGGCGGCTGGAGGAGTATGAGCAGATCCGCAAGATCGCGCTCGTGCGAAGCGATTTTCCCGAGCATGTGAGGAGCGTGACGGCCTTTCAGAAAATCAAGGTGGACCGCAAGGCGGTCGAAGCGCTTTACAAAAGAGAGATTCAACAGATCTACGGAGGCGAGTGAGCGACGACGCAGCCTCATAGTTTGACAGCCCGACGCGACCGCTGTAAATTCCGCTTGATGGGCTTCACGCCGCCGCATGGCCGGCTGAAGCCGAGAAAACAGGAAGGAGAGAGAGATGCTTCGCTCGATCGGTTTGACCCATACGCATATGGAGTGTCGTTATCTCAAGGAGACAGTTCCGGTTTTGACCGATTTGCTCGCGTTTGAGAAAGTGGGCGAGCGTCCAGGCGAAGCTACGCTCAAACATCCGAACACGGAATGGCAGCTGACCGTCCATGAGGGCGGTCCGGCGGCGCCGGCGAAGCAGATGCACAACCACTGGGGCGTTCGCGTGGCGACGACGCAGGAGATAGACGCGGCCTACGAATACCTCATGGCGCGCAAAAAGGAATACGGCCTGGAGCAGATCGGCAAGCCATCTTACAGTCACGGCTCTTATTCCGTCTACTTTCTTGAGCCTGGCACAAACGGCTGGGAGATCGAATGCTACGCCGACGCGCTGCGCAAGGACGTGTGGAAGACCAGAGCCGGAGGGGTGCGCGCCCCTCACTGGGATCAACCGCTTGCGCCGGAGCGCTTCCCGGGAAGGGGCTATGTCCCGCAGGGCTTTACCCATGGGACGCTCGCCTGCAGCGACGTGAAAATTTCCGCGGACTTTTACAGCAAGGCGCTGGGGCTGGAAGTTCATCAGGCCAACGACCACGTGGTCTACGTGAAGCATCCCAAGACCAAATGTTACGTGGTTTGCGCCGTGCGCAAAGAGTGGAAAAACTTCTCTCCGAACTTCCGCTTCACCGTTGCGCTGGAATCCCAACAGGCGCTCGACGAGGCTTACCGCTGGTTTGCCGCGTCTGGCAAGGAGCTGGGAGTTGCCGAGCTGCGCGAGCCTCGGAGCGACGGGGCGTCGTTCTTGCTTGCCGATCCCGACCGGAACTGGTGGGAGATCGCCTCACCCAATTGACGCCCGTGGTGGAAAAGCCAATAGCAGCGATGGGCCTGCGCGAGATCCGCGAGCTCGCCCGGATGAGAATGTCTCCGGAGGCCTGGGAGCACGTCATGGGCGCTGCGGAGAGCCGCGCCACTTTCCGCAGGAATCAAAGGGCCTTTGGGCGATTTCTTTTCCGCCAAAGGATCTTCCATGACGTCACCGATCCGGATACATCTGTCGAGCTTTTTGGCCGACGGCTCGCCACTCCTGCTTTTGTGGCGCCGATTGGCAGCTTCAGCCTGATAGCGGAGAAGGCCGATAGCCAGGTGGCGGAAGGCGCGGGCCGCGCGGGGACGATGCTCTTCGTCAGCCACGCCGCCAAACCGAGCGTGCGCGAGTGGGCTGAGGCGACCTCAGCGCCGATCGTCTTCATCGCGTATTTGAATAGGGGCAAAGAGGATGCGTTGAGATGTGTCCGCTTGGCTGAAAGTCTGGGATTTGCCGCCGTCGGTATAACCATGGATACCATTCAACCGGTCAAGGTCGGCGACCGAGTGCCTCTTTCCACCAAAGATGGCAAACCAAGAAAAGGTCATCCCGCCTCCGCAAAGGACATAGAATGGTTGAAGCAGGAGACCTCGCTTCCCCTGGTGGTGAAGGGGATCATGGGCGCTGAAGATGCGCGGATCGCTGTGAATGCGGGAGCGGATGCCGTGGTGGTGTCGAACCACGGCGGAAGGATTCTTGATTTTAATCGCGCCGCCATTGAGGCGTTGCCCGAAGTGGTCGCGGCCGTGGGGAGCAAAGTGCCGGTGCTGCTGGACAGTGGAATCAGGAGTGGCGGAGATATCGTCAAGGCGCTGGCCCTCGGCGCCAAAGCCGTCCTCGTCGGACGGCCCATTGCCTGGGGTGTGGGGGCGGCCGGGGTCGAGGGCGTGCAGCGGGTGATGGAGCTACTCTCGGAAGAGATTAGGCGCGTCCTGATCATGACCGGCACCGGCTCCATTCGCGAGGTAACCAATTCGATCCTGATTCATGAACCGGTCGCAGGAAACGGGCTATCTTAAATGGGCGAAGCTATAGGGAGCCAGCATGCAACACGGACTTGACTTCATCGAGATCATCCATCGCGGAGCCATCGCCACCTATCCCCTCATTCTTATGTCCATCGTCAGCGTCGCGGTCATCCTCGAGCGGCTCTGGTCCCTGCGCAACATCAGTGTCGTAACCCAGCGGCTCGCCGACTCAATCATGGATTCCGTCAGGCAAGGCCGGAGAGATCTGGCGGTGGCGATGTGCAGGCAGAACCGTCAGTGCGCGGCCGCGCGGGTATTCCTCGCCGTTCTCTCACAGGGGAGCGCAGAGAGCCTAGAGAAGGCGGCCGCGTTTATGAACGAAGCGATGTTCGAAGAGGCCCAGAAGATGAGAAAGTATCTCTGGATCCTGGGGACAGTCGCCAGCAGCGCTCCCTTCATCGGGCTCTTGGGCACGGTCGTCGGCATCATCAAGTCGTTTGAAAACATGGCCGTTGTAGGCACCGGCGGTTTCAGCGTCGTGGCGGCGGGGATCTCGGAGGCGCTCGTCGCTACCGCGCTGGGCCTGGGCGTGGCCATCATCGCCTTGATCTTCTACAACTACTTTCAGGCGCGCATCGGAGTTATCAGCGGCCTGTTTCGCATCCAGGCGATGAAGCTTTTGCAGAACGTGGTGTCCTGACGTGGCGCTTGTTCCGCTGGATCAGAACCAAGGCTCCGACATCATTGCGGAGATCAACATCACCCCGCTGACGGATATCTTTCTCGTCCTGCTCATCATTTTTATGATCACCAGCTCCGCGATTATAGAATCGGGCGGCAGGGTGAATCTTCCTTCCGCGGTAAAGACGGAAACGGCGCCGCGGGGCATCTCCGTAACGCTGACGCCTGAGCACGAGATCTACGTCAATCAGAAAAAGGTGACGGCAGATGAGCTTGAGACCGCTCTGCGCTCTGCGTTAAGCGCAGTGCCGGACAGAATCGTCATTCTTCGGGGAGATCGCAGTGTCCTTTTGGGAGAGGTGGTGTGGGTGCTCTCGGTCGTGAAAAAAGCGGGAGCGTCGGAGATCGCCATCGCCGCTCAGGCGGACACGACGGATAAGACGCGGCGACGGAAATAGAAACAGGAGAGAGCAACAGGGTCCTGATGATGACGGGCACGAGATCTGCCACTGACGTCACCGATTCGATATTGATTCACGATCTTCCTTCCTGATGTTATCCGCTAGGAATTCCGCACCTTCTCCAGGATGAACGCGACGTTTGCGCTGTCATCACAACTACCACTCGGTCAAGCCGAGAAGGTTAGGTTGACAGACCCTAGCGACCGTGGAATAAGGGAAATGTTTTGACGTTTGCCGGCCGATCTTGGTTTGGCAGCAAGCTTGATTTGTAATTCTTTGGCCCGACCGGTTCGTTCCGTGTCGGGCTTTTTTATGGAGAAAACAATGAGAAGAAAAATTGGAATCTCCGTACTGGCCATTCTAATTCTGGCTTCTGTCCATCTGGCTGAGGCGCAGCAGCAAGCGAAAGCCCCCCGGATAGGACTTCTATGTGCAGCGGTGTGCGACACCTTTACCATCAAGGCATTCCAGCAAGGGCTGCGCGAGCTAGGCTACATGGAGGGAAAGAATCTCATCATTGAGTACCGCTGGGCGGAGGGGAAGAGCGATCGGCTTCTCACGCTCGCTAGTGAGCTGGTCAGTCTTAAGGTGGATGTCATCGTGACAGCGACAACGCCAGCGATCCAAGCGGCTAAGCAAGCGACCAGGACGATCCCGATTGTTATGGCAGCCAGTGCCGATCCAGTTGAGACTGGATTGGTCGCCAGTCTTGCGCGGCCAGGAGGCAATGTCACCGGTTTGTCCAGACTTGGCCCGGAGTTAGAAGGAAAACGGTTAGAACTCCTGAAGGAGATATTGCCCAAACTCAAGCTAGTGGCCTTCGTTTGGGATCCGGCCAACGCGGGCTTCGCCCTTAGGTTCAAGGAGCTAGAGATCGCGGCCCGATCACTGAGACTACAGATTCAATCCCTGGAGGTGCGAACTCCAAACGAACTGGAGAGCGTCCTGGAGTCAGCGACCAGCAAACGGGCTGGCGCCCTCATTGTACCGACCCCGATGGCCAATGCTTACCGAAGACAAATCGTGGACTTCGCGGCAAAGAAACGGTTGCCGCTGATTTACGACACAAGAGAGTTTGTGGATGAGGCTGGTGGCCTCATGTCCTATGGGGATAACCTCACGGAATTGTTCCGGCGCGCCGCCACCTACGTGGACAAGATCCTCAAAGGTGCCAAGCCAGCCGACCTCCCCGTGGAACAGCCGATGAAGTTTGAGTTTGTTATCAATCTGAAAACGGCCAAGCAGATCGGCCTAACGATTCCGCATGAAGTGCTCGCGCGGGCGGACAAAGTGATCAAGTGATTTTAGATTGCCGATTTTGCATTTTAGATTAAGGAAAAAACAGAGATGAGACATTTGGATTCGACCTTGGATTCTTACTCCAACAATCGAAAATCTAAAATCCAAAATCGAAAATAGGTGGGGCAATGAAAAAGATTTTACGACTT
This sequence comes from Deltaproteobacteria bacterium, assembly GCA_023250495.1. Classification (GTDB taxonomy): domain Bacteria; phylum Desulfobacterota; class Binatia; order UBA9968; family UBA9968; genus JAHFAP01. The sequence continues at coordinate 13,094 of JAHFAP010000054.1, forward strand.
CTTGGGATTGTAGCGTTACTGGGTTGCGGGGCGATGGCCGAGGCGCAGCAGCCGGGGAAAGTCCCCCGGATCGGGTTTCTAGTGGACGGATCCCCTTCCTCTCATTCGACCCGCATTGAGGCATTCCGACAAGGTCTGTTCCAGTTGGGCTATGTTGAGGGAAAGAACATCGCCATTGAGTACCGATATGCAGAGGGGCGGTTCGATAGGGTCCCTGTTCTTGCAGGTGAACTTGTTCGGCTCAAGGTTGATGTGATCCTTACATCGGGTCCGTCAGCCACGGCCGCCAAGCAAGCGACGGGCACTATCCCGATCGTCTTTGTGGCCGTCCCCGATCCGGTTGGCGGTGGGCTTGTCGACAGCCTCGCGCGGCCGGGCGGGAACATCACGGGGTTGACCAACATTAACGTCGAATTAGCCGGGAAACGGCTGGAATTACTCAAGGAAACTTTTCCCAGAGTCTCCCGTGTCGCTGTCATTCGGGATCCGAACAGTTCAACTGCTGCACTCTCGTGGAGAGAACTGGAGGTCGCGGCCAAGGTGTTGGGGGTGCAACTTCAATCCCTGGAGGTGCGAGCGCCCGATGATTTCGCGGGTGCATTTCGGTCCGCAACCAGAAAGAGCGCCAACGCTCTCATCGTGCTGTCGAGCCCCCTCATCGTTGATCAGCGAAAACGGATTGCAGACCTTGCATTAAAGAATCGCCTACCGTCGATGTTCGCATCGAGTGAGTATACGGACGCAGGGGGTCTCATGTCCTATGGGCCCAATATTCCCGAGCAGTACCACCGCGCCGCCACCTATGTGGACAAAATCCTAAAAGGCACCAAGCCAGCCGACCTGCCCGTGGAGCAGCCGATGAAGTTTGAGCTGGTGATCAACTTGAAAGCCGCCAAGCAGATCGGCCTCACGATTCCGCAGTCAGTTCTCTTCCGGGCGGATAAAGTTATAAAATGACAATTTTGAATTACGAATTTTGAGTGTTGAGTTGTGAATCGGAAATCGAAAATCGGCAATCTAAAATCGCTAGAGCTTGTAGGTCGGAATCCGGAGTGCGCGGGCCGCATCGACGAGTCGGCCATCGTAGCTGGCGAGCCTTACGACCTGTCCCTGCTTTCGGAGAAAGTCCATGGATGCCACATGGAGCGCATCCAGGGTTCGGACCGGCTTCGGGAAAGGCTCCA
>JAHFAP010000055.1 GCA_023250495.1 Deltaproteobacteria bacterium
CTCCAGCTCGTAGAGGCGCGAGCGCAGGATCTTCATGGCCATCGCCTTGTTCTTGTGCTGCGAGCGCTCGTTCTGGCAGGCGACCACGATGTTCGTCGGGAGATGGGTGATGCGCACGGCGGAGTCGGTCTTGTTGACGTGCTGGCCGCCGGCGCCGCTAGAGCGGTAGGTGTCGATGCGCAGATCGGCCTCGTCGATTTCGATTTTGATGGTCTCGTCGATCTCAGGATAGACGAACACGGAGGCGAACGAGGTGTGGCGGCGGGAGTTGGCGTCGAAAGGGGAGATGCGAACAAGGCGATGGATGCCCGCTTCGGCTTTCAAGTAGCCGTAGGCGTATTGCCCCTCCACGGTGAAGGTGACGCTCTTGGCCCCCGCCTCCTCGCCGGGTTGATATTCGAGCAGCTCGGTCCGGTAACCCCTGCGGTCAGCCCAGCGCAGATACATACGCAGCAGTATCTCCGCCCAGTCCTGCGCCTCAGTGCCGCCGGCCCCGGGATGGAGGCTGACGATGGCGTTCCTGCGGTCGTCCGGGCCCCCCAGAATCTGGCTGAGCTCGATCTCGGCCATTCCCTGAGTCACTTGAGAGACTTTCGCCGCCGCCTCGCTCAAGGCCTCTTCACTCTTCTCGTCCTTCGCCAGGTCGAGAAAGAAGCGCGCCTCTTCAAGCTCGGAGCGATACCGCTCCCAGGAATCGAGAATCTCTTTTAGAGCCGCCTGCTCCTTGAGGATTCCCTGCGCCTTGTCCCCGTCATTCCAGAAATCCGGTCGGGCTGTGATCTGGTTCAGCTCTTCGACCCGCTTTTTCTTCCCGTCGAGGTCAAAGACGCCTCCTGAGAAGCTCGAGTCTCTCTTTGAGGTGAGTCAGTTGCTCTTGTGTTTCTTCAAACATGCTCTTGGTTTCCTTCTTTGCTTGTGATCGTGCTCGTGTCAGAGCTGACCGTGATGCTGCTTGTCAAGGTTTGTATCCTTGTCTTACTTCTCGCTGCATTATACCCTCAATCCTTCCTGTCACCAAGCGCGCGCAGGAGCTTTCTTTCCAAAGCCTGCATGATCCGCTCGTCGCGCCGCGAGCGCTCGTGGTCGTAACCCAAGAGGTGGAGGATGCCGTGGATCAGGAGTTTATCCATCTCTTCCTTCAGCGTTCTTCCTACTTGTTCAGCCTGTTCCTCCGCCTTTTCCACCGAGATGACGACATCGCCGAGCATGTGCGCCTGTCCGGAAAAAGATTTTCCTAAGGCGAAGGAGAGAACGTCCGTGGGCTCAGGCTTACGCCGATACCTGCTGTTCAACTCTCGGATCTGACGGTTCCCTACCAGCGCGACGCTCAGTTCAGCGCGCTCCAGATCGAGCAGGGCGAGAATTCTCTGTGCGGTTTCCTTAACTCTTCGGGTGGAGAGCGTTTTCCCGGGGGCTTTGTTGACAATATCGACGGTCATGACGAAACACGGAGAGACGTGCCGAATCAACGGCTGGGTCCGGAGGCGGGACCTCTCTCGTCGGGCGCCGCATTACGCTCGTCCCGTTCGTAAGCAGTGATGATCTCCTGCACCAGGCGATGGCGCGCGACGTCCCTTTCAGTGAAGGTTACGAACCTGATCCCTTCGACTCCCTTGAGAATGCGCCACGCCTCTTTGAGGCCGGAAGGCTTGCCCGCGGGCAGGTCGATCTGCGTCACATCGCCGGTGATGACCGCCTTCGAGCCGTAACCCAGACGGGTGAGAAACATCTTCATCTGCTCCGGCGTGGTATTCTGCGCTTCATCCAGGATCACGAAAGAGTCATTCAGGGTTCGTCCGCGCATGAAGGCCAGCGGCGCCACTTCGATGGTGCCGCGCTCGACGAGCTTGCGCGCCCGGTCGAAGTCAACCATATCGTGCAGCGCGTCATAGAGCGGCCTCAAGTAGGGATTGACCTTCTCGGCGAGATCGCCCGGCAGAAAGCCGAGCTTCTCGCCCGCCTCGACCGCGGGACGGGTCAAAATGATCCGGACATAATTGTTCTTCATCAGCTCCGCCACCGCCATCGCCATCGCCAGATAGGTCTTGCCGGTTCCCGCGGGGCCGATGCCGAAGACGATGTCGTAGCGGCGGATGGCGTCGATGTAGGCCTTCTGCGCCACGCTCTTCGGCGTGATGGTGCGCTTGTGGGAGGAGATGTAGATCGTGTCGAGAAAGATGTCCTGCAGGCTGGCGCGGCCATCGCCGCTCAGGATACGAATGGCGTAATCGACATCGCTGCCGTAAACTGGGTAGCCTTTCTCCAGCAGCCCGTGTAGCTGCTTCAGGACCTTGGCCGCGAGCTCGACCTCAACCGAATCTCCCTCGATCTCTATCGTTGAGCCGCGAACGTGGAGCTTCACGCCGAGACTGCGCTGGACGATTTTCAGGTGCTCGTCATGCTGGCCGAGAAGATCCCGGAAATGTCGGGGGTCGCTGAACTCGATACGCGTCTTTTCTCCAGCGCCTGCCGTCTCGGCCTTCCTGCTCGTCTCTTCCTTCACTCAGCTTCTCCTATGATCTGGACCACGATCTCGCGCGTGCGCGGCCGGTTGTCGAAATCCAACAGCACGATCTGCTGCCAGGTCCCGAGCAGCAGGCGGCCGTCCTCGATCGGAATCTGAAGCGATGGACCCAACAGCGAGGCGCGCAGGTGGGAGAAGCCGTTGTCATCGCCCCAGCGGTCGTCGTGGTGGTATCTTCTGTTCGAGGGAATGAGCTTCTCCAGAAACTCCTTCAAGTCCTTGAGCAGTCCGGGCTCATGCTCGATCGTGGTCAGTGCCGCTGTGGAACCCGAGACGAAGAGCGTGGCCGAGCCGCGCCGGATCTTTTCCCGTTGGAGCTGCTCCTGGACCTTGGCGGTGATGTCGATGATATCGCAGTGTCCCTGCGTCTTCTCGACAAGCTTTCCGGTAAGAATGACCATCACTGCCCAGTTGGCTTTCTGATGATCTGCCACACTCTATCGACCGCGTCATCCACCCTGGAAGGTTCCTTTCCTCCGGCCTGGGCAAAATCAGCCCGTCCTCCACCGCCTCCGCCCACTATCGGCGCGACCTGCTTGATGATGTTTCCGGCGTGGTAGCGCGAGGTCAGATCCGGCGTGACCGAGGCGACCATCGTCACATTGGACTCCCCGGAACTCACCAGGAAAACGAATCCGGAGCCGATTTTCTCCTTGAGCTGATCCGCCAGCTCTCGAAGCTGGCTCGCGTCCACTTTCTCTACCTTCGAGATCAGCACATTGGCGCCGTTCACCTGCTGCTTTTTCGCCAGCAGCTCCGGAAGCTGATTTCTCCCGAACTGGCCTCGCAGGCTCTCGATCTCTCTCTCCAACTCCTTTTGCTGTTGGAAGAGCTTCCTGACTTTCTCCACGGTGTCGTCCGCTCCAGCCCGCACCAGCGCGCCAATCTCCTTAAGTCTCTGCTCGTAACGGCGAATCAGATCCAGCGCCCCCTCGCCGGTGACGGCCTCGACGCGCCGCACCCCCGCGGCCACCCCTGCCTCAGTGTGCAGTTTGAAGATGCCGATCTCGCCGGAGCGATGAACGTGGGTTCCGCCGCACAGCTCCGTCGAGAAATCCCCGATCTTCACGACGCGGACGCGGTCGCCGTACTTGTCCCCGAAGAAGGCCAGGGCGCCGTGGCGAATCGCGTCATCATAGCTCGATTCTTCGATGCTCACCTCCGCGTCGGTGCGAATCCTCTCGTTGACCCCTTCCTCAATCTCCGCCAGCTTTTCGTCGGGTATCGCTCCCGTATGATTGAAGTCGAAGCGCAGCCGGTCGGGAGCGACGAGCGAGCCGGCCTGTCGCACATGACCTCCAAGCTCCTCCCTGAGGACTGAATGAAGAATGTGCGTCGCGGAATGGTTGAGCATCGTCCGCCTGCGGTGCCTCGGATCGACCACCAAGTGAACCCGGTCGCCGACCTGAATGCGGCCTTTGGTAACTCTGCCCCGGTGCACGGTGAGCTGAGGAGTAGGGTGCTGAGTGTCACTGACCTCCATCCGGTCGCCACGGCCAGTCTCAATGGCACCCCGGTCTCCCACCTGCCCGCCGGACTCGCCGTAGAAAGGCGTCTCCGCGGCGATGAGACCTATCTCCGCGCCTTCACCGACCTCTTCTCTGCCTTGTCCAGCAGCATAAAGGGCCAGCACGACCGATTCCGCCTCCAGCCGGTCGTAGCCGACGAAGCTGGTCTCGCGATCGAGTTGGATTCTCGACTGGCCCTGTGAGACTTCTCTCGCCTCTCTCGCGCGGCTTCGCTGCTCCTCCATGAGTTGCTCGAAGCCCGCCTGGTCGATGGACATCCCTTCTCCACGGAGAATGTCCTCGGTGAGATCGAAGGGAAAGCCGTAGGTGTCGTAAAGGCGGAAGGCGATCTCTCCGGAGAGGACCTTTTTCTTATGGCGTTTGAGCATTCCTACAGCTCCCTCTAAAAGCCCAAGCCCCTTTTCCAGCGTCTCGCTGAAGCGCTCCTCTTCGCCGCGGATCACCTCGCGGATGCGTCCCTTCTCCTGGCGCAGCTCCGGATATGCGTCTCCCATCACGTCGGCTACTGTCGCGGCGATCTGGTAGAGAAAAGGCTCGGTCAAGCCGATGACCCGCCCATGCCGGGCCGCTCGCCTGAGCAGCCTCCTCAGCACGTAGCCGCGTCCTTCGTTACTCGGCGCCACGCCGTCGGCGATCAGGAAACTCACGGCGCGCGCATGATCCGCAATGACGCGGAAGGAGATATCCTGCACGGAATCTCTGCCGTATTTTTTACCCGCAAGCGCTTCAGCGGCGGCAATCAGTCCGCGCATGAAATCGATATCGTAGTTGGAAAGCACACCTTGCAGGACCGCCGTAATCCGCTCCAGCCCCAACCCTGTGTCCACATGCTTGGCCGGCAGCTCTTCGAGCGTTCTATCTTCTCTGCGGTTGTACTGAATGAAGACCAGATTCCACAGCTCGATGAAGCGGGCGCAGTCGCCGTTGACTTGGCAGCGGTGGCCTTTCTCTTTCTTTCGGTCGCACGCGTTGTTTCCCCGGTCGAGATGAATTTCGCTGCACGGGCCGCAGGGTCCGGCCTCGCCCATCTCCCAGAAATTCTCCGCCTCGCCGAAGCGCAGGACACGCTCCGCCGGCAGGCGGCTGACCTTGCGCCACAGATTCGCGGCGGCGTCGTCATCGAGATACACCGTGATCCAGAGCTTTTCCTTGGGGAGTTTCCACTCGCCCGTGAGCAGCTCCCAGGCCCAGGCGATCGCCTCCTCCTTGTAGTAGTCGCCGAAAGACCAGTTGCCGAGCATTTCAAAGAAAGTGTGGTGATAGGTGTCGCGCCCGACCGCTTCGAGGTCGTTGTGCTTGCCGCTGATGCGCAGACACTTCTGCGCGCTGGCCGCGCGCACGTAGGAGGGCTTTTCCACGCCGAGAAAGACGTTTTTGAATTGTACCATGCCTGCGTTGGTGAAAAGCAGCGTCGGATCTTTTTCCGGCACCAACGAGGAGCTGCGCACCACGGTGTGTCCCTGCTTGACGAAGTAGTCCAAAAAGGACTTGCGTATTTCGCTGCCGGTCAGCATTGAGTTTCAGTCATCCCCCAAGGGCTGCCTCAAAATCTCCGCAATCACGGAGTCGCGGTAGCCGCGGCGCCGAAGGAAGGAAACCGCCCGGTGTAAAACCTTTGCATCGCTTAGATTCTTGCCGCGGAATCTCTTTTCCAAGAGCGTCTTTGCTCTCTCCTTTCCCTCTTGCTTGCCGAAGGCCTCCTCAAGAATCCGGCTGACAATAGATTTCGCGATTCCTTTCTGTCGCAGCTCTCTTTCAAGGCGCAGAGGCCCGTATCCTCGATCTTCTACCCTACCCAGGGCAAAGTTTCGAGCAAAGTTCTCATCGTTCACTAAGTTAAGCGACCGGAGTTTTTCCAGGGTGGGTTCGATGATCTTCAGGGGAAATCCCGATTGAGTGAGCTTGGTCCGAAGCTCGGCCTCGCTTCTGGCGCGATAACTGAGAAATTTGAGTGCCCGCTTCAGCGCTTCCTCTTGGGAGCCGCCGCTCACTTCCCTTTGCTCTTTTCCTTCTTCTCCGGAGCGGCGCTTTCGGCTGCGGCGCGCTTGATCCCCGCCTTGTCGAGAATTTTTTCCCTGATATCTTTGGCGATCTCCGGATGGGCTTTGAGAAACTCTTTGGCGCTATCCCGGCCCTGGCCGATCCTGTCGCCGTTGAACGAATACCAGGCGCCGCTCTTCTCCAGGATTCCCATCTCGCTGCCCAGATCGACCAACTCTCCTTCACGCGAGATTCCCGTCCCGTAGAGAATGTCGAACTCCGCCTCTTTGAACGGCGGCGCGAGTTTGTTCTTCACCACCTTGACGCGCGTGCGGCCGCCGACGACGGCGTCGCCTTCTTTGAGCGCGCCGATGCGACGGATGTCCATGCGCAGGGAAGCATAGAACTTGAGCGCGTTGCCTCCGGTGGTGGTCTCAGGATTACCGAACATCACGCCGATCTTCATGCGAATCTGGTTGATAAAGGCAACCACGGTCTGGGAGCGCGCAATCGTCGCCGTGAGCTTTCGCAGCGCCTGGGACATGAGCCGGGCCTGGAGCCCCATGTGGGCATCTCCCATCTCTCCCTCGATCTCGGCCTTGGGAACGAGCGCGGCGACCGAGTCGATGACCAGGACGTCGACGGCGCCGCTGCGCACCAGCGTCTCGGCGATCTCCAGCGCCTGCTCCCCGTGATCGGGCTGGGAGATCAAGAGATCGTCGGTCTTCACCCCCAACTTCTTGGCATAGGCTAAATCAAGAGCGTGCTCGGCGTCGATGAAAGCGCCTATCCCGCCCTGCCGTTGGGCCTCGGCGACGATGTGAAGCGCGAGGGTGGTCTTTCCCGAGGCCTCGGGTCCGTAGATCTCAATGACGCGTCCGCGCGGCACACCCCCTATCCCCAAAGCGAGGTCCAGCCCAAGTGAGCCAGAGGAGATGACGGCGATATCTTTGATCACCCCGCCTTCTCCCAGCTTCATGATCGCGCCCTTGCCGAATTGCCTCTCGATCTGGCTCACCGCGAGATCAAGCGCCTTCTCTCGATTCACGTCCATGAAATCCTCCTTTTTCCAGGCCATTGAAAAGGCCTATCTGCCGTCAGCTGGCCTGCAGATCTCTTCGTAGGGGCGGTTCGCGAACCGCCCCTACACCTTCCCAGCGAGCGGGAAAAGCCTTAGCGGCGTGTAGACAGCTCCCTCCGACTTAAGCACGCTCTGGAAAAAAACCGCTTCATTCACCCACGATGCACCAAAGTCGTGCGTCTTCCAGCGTTCGATCTCCTGCCGGAGCACATCCGACCGGCCATCGAAAGAGCGCCAGCGGCCGACGGTCAGGTGGGGTTTGAACTCTCTCTTTTCGCGCGCAAAACCCACCGGCTCAAGAGTCTCCTCGACCGCCGTCGCCAGGCGCGCAAGGGCCTCGCCTTCCAACCCCACCCACATTACCCTAGGCTTTCTTATATCAGGAAATACCCCTAATCCTCTACACGCAAGGGAGAAGCGCGGCGTGGAATAAAGCGCTTGCTCCAATGCGTCCGTTATGGGCATCACCCTATCCTCTCTCACTTCACCGAGGAACTTGAGCGTCAAATGGAGATTCTCCCGCTTGACCCAGCGGATTCCTCTGAGACTCTTGTCAAGCTTGGACTGGGCTTCGCAGATCCTCTGCGCCACGCCTGGATCGATCCGGACTGCAACAAAGGCACGGATCACAGCTAAAGGAGGGCGGTTCTTAGAAAGTTGAGAGCGGCCTGCGAGGCACCGAGGATCACCCGCTCCCGATCGCCCTGGAAACGGAAATGGCGCGCGTCGCTCTGCCCGCGCCGGGCGATTCCCATCCAAACAGTGCCCACGGGTTTCTCCGCGCTTCCCCCTGATGGTCCGGCGATTCCGGTGATGCTGAGGCCGATGTCCGCGTCCGCCTGGCGCAAGACTCCCTCAGCCATCTCCAGGGCCGTCTCCCGGCTCACCGCTCCATGCTGCTCCAGCGTGGCTCTTTTGACGCCTAAAAATTGGATTTTGGACTCGTTGGAATAACTCACAATCGAATTCTTAAAGTAGGCCGAGCTGCCGGGGACGCGCGTGATTCTATGTCCGACGTAGCCGCCGGTGCAAGACTCGGCCAAGGCCAAAGTCCAGCCCTTCTCCTGGAGAAGTTTGCCTACGATCTCTTCTAAGGTGACCTCTCCTTCGCCGTAGATATAAGGACCGATGAACTCTCTGATCCTGGCTGTGAGCTCGGAGAAATTCTTCTCTCTCTCTTTGCCTCCCCAGATCGTCAGGCGCAGCGTGAGGTCCGGATAGTGAGCGCGGAAAGAGAGCCTTGCCTCTGGGGGAAGCAAGACGGGCTTCAATATGTCATCTAGCCTGGATTCCGTCAAGCCGTGGATTTTGAAGGCGCAGGCGGATACTTCCTCACCGCCCCCGCTCGCTTGCGCGATCCATGGAAGGACGGTGTCCTGCATCATAACTTCCATCTCTCGGGGGACTCCTGAGAGCCAGAGGAGATACTTTTTATCCGCCGTCTCGACCCGGAAGCCCGGCGCGGTCCCCATGGGATTGGGAATGATCTCCGCTCCCTCGGGGAACAGAGCCTGCTTCAAGTTGTTAAGGGTCCAAGGAAGGCCGCGTGACTCAAACCTCCGTTTCAGAGCCGCGGCCACCTCCTCGTCCATCTTGAGCGGCCGCCCGAAGTATTCCGCCGCGACCTCGCTGGTGAGGTCGTCTGCGGTCGGGCCCAAGCCGCCGGTGCCGATGACGAGGTCGCCAAGCTCCAACCCATGCTGCAGCGCCCAGAGGAGCCTATCCTTCGTATCTCCGACCTTGAGGATCGCGACCACTTCAAGGCCGAGGGAATAGAACTTGTCCGCGATATCGGCTGAGTTCGTGTCCACGACCCGCCCGGTCATCAGCTCGTCGCCGGTGCTGAGGATCACCACTTTACGGATCATACCAGGCCCCACCATAAGAGCAGGCGGAGGATCACGACGGTATAGAGTCCTGCGATCAGGTCGTCCAACATCACCCCGAGCCCTCCTGAGATTCTCTCCGCTCGCGCGGCGGGAAACACCTTTATGATATCGAAAAAGCGAAACAGAAGAAAAGCCAGGGCTACCGGCTTAAGCTGGGGAGGGGCAAAGAAATTGGCCAGCAAAAAGCCGGCGACCTCGTCAATCACGATTTTTGGGCAGTCGTTTTCTTGAAAGATCTCCTCTCCCTGCTTGCATAACCATGTGGCAATTCCGACAAACGCGATGAAGGTGAGTAGCGAGAGGGGCAGCGAAGCGTTGGCCATACGGTTTAAGGCCAAGGAGAAGGGAATCGCCACGATCGTGCCGGCGGTGCCGGGGAACCAGGGAAGATACCCTGTGCCCGCGCCCGTGACGAAAAATAAAATTAGCCGCTGCAGCTTAGGAGACTGGGGTGGCGGCCAACTCGGCGAGGAAAAGCTGCTTCCGGTTTTCAAAGGCCCTCAGCAGAGCCGGCTCGACCTGATCTTCAGCGGGGAATTCAAAACTAAGCGGATCCACGTACTCACGATTCTTGTAAATCTCAAAGTGAAGGTGCGCTCCGGTGCTCAGGCCCGAAGAGCCGACATAGCCGATGACCTGCCCTTTTTGCACCGTTGCGCCATTGCGGATGCCTAGCGCCACTTTCTGCAAGTGAGCATAGCGCGAGGAATAGACCGGATCATGCTCGATCTCGATCATCCTGCCGTAGCCGCCCTTTCTCCATCCCGCATAGAGAATCTTGCCGCTACCGATCGCGCGCACGGTCGTGCCCAGCTTGGCGGCGAAGTCGATGCCGTGATGGGGACGATCAATTAGCAGAATGGGGTGGAGACGGGAGTGGGAGAAGGTCGAGGTGATATTGGTGAACTCCAGAGGAAAACGGAGGAAAGCGCGGGCCAAGGTCCTGCCGTCCGGATCGTAATAGCCACCCTTGCCCTTGTCCTTTTCAAAATACATCGCAAAGTAGCGCCGGCCAGCGTTGATCAGCTCGGCGGCGAGAATTTTGAACGAAGTCTTGTTTGTGCTCCCCTTGCGCGAACGCTCTTCGTATAAGACCTTGAAGGTGTCCCCTTTCTGGATCTCCTTGTCAAAGTCGATTTCCCAGGAAAAGATATCCGCGAGCTGGGAGAGGAGCGTTTGATTCAGGCCGACCCGGGCGCCGTCTTCAAAAAGCGATCTCTCGACCACCCCGCCGGCGGTTTTGAGCTCGACGTCATAGGGCCTCTCGCGCTTGCTGAAGACGATTCCTTTGGTTCCCTTTTCCCACGTCAGGATTGAATCCTCGTTCTGCTCGATCTCGAGCGCCTTGAGCTGCCCTTTTCCTTTTTGGGCGCGGCTCGAAGAGGCGGGGCCGCTTAAATAGAATTGCACTTCCTTTCCGGGACGGAAGGCGCTCAGCGGGAGCTGCTTTTGGATCGACTGAATCCAGAGTTTTCTTTCCTGCGGGGAGAGCCCATAACGGACGAAAAGCTTGCTCAGCGTGTCCCCCGGCTGGATCTTGTAGGTGACTCTTTTTAGGGCGCTGAGCCCGTCAGGTGGTGTAAGCTCCTGGTCGGGGAGCGGCAGAGTCAGGGCGCCGACTTTGTTTCCTGTGTCCTTGAGAGGAGGAAGAAGCTGTTGTCCTTCCGCTGCCGCGAGGGCCGGTTGCCCGGCTAGGACTTCAACTGGAAGCCCGGCAAGCGCGGCGATGAGACTGCCGGTGGCAAGTAGGAGTTTAGAGACCATGAGACAGAGTCCGGTAGCGCCCTCTATCTCCTGCCTCGTTTTCGAAATCATGTGCTTATGGCGAGACATCGGCCTAAATTTCTGCTGTTGATAACCTTTTTTACCCGAGATGTCAACCCGGCAGCGGCTGTCCCTCACTAGGCTTCGCTCAGGAAAAACCTTCTAAAGAAGAGCTCCAGCAGAAAGAGGAGAGCGCAAAGGAAGATGAAATAGGAGCGCAGGGGCGTGACTATGGGCACAGCGTCAGTCTTATATTCCCGCTCCAGGCTGGGCAAGCTGGGATTGATGGTCCCGCCGGTGGCTAGGGCAATCCGTTCCAGTAAAGGAAGATTGAAGTCGCCCCAGGGAATTTCCGCCTTGGGCTCTGCGGCAAGGGTATAGCCCACCGCCGGATAACTGATCGTCTGCCCACGCCGTTCCTCCCTAAGCTCGATGCGGTAGTTCCCAGCGGAGGCAAACGGCAGCTCGGCCCGGTAATGGCCAGGGGCCAGCCGCTTCAAGATCCCCTCTCCCTTCATGCTCTTATAGCTATACGAATAGCCGAAAGGATTGCCGTCCGATTCTTCGCCGTAGAGATAGAGATCCAAGACTGCCTGATTGCCCGAGAGATTGATCCTGATCTCATGAGGAGGAAGGGTTTCCCGCCCCGGGCGCAGCCAGTCAAAAACCTTTCCCCAAAATCTCTCTAACCCTCCCCAAGGAATCCACTCCTTCGACCAACGGCCGGCCTGGTCCGTCGTAAAGGCGACTGCCTTGCCTTTACCATACCTCCACGACGCCAAGAGCGGAGAATTTTTTCCATCATGCGGTATCATCAGGTCCAGACGTGCGCCCCTCTTGAGCTCTGTTTCGACGTAGCCTTTCATGGGCGGAAAGGATCGGTCCGGCAAGCCGGCTAAGATCTCCGAGCCTGTTGCCGCCACGGGAATGAAGTCCTTCTCTTGCTGCGGGCTCTCCGGGGGTCTTTGTGGGGTCTGTTGCACAGCGATTTGCGGCAGGGTGGATGCGTCGTTGGTGTGATGAAAAAGGCCGCCGCCGTACTGGGCGATCCGCTTCATAAGAGGAACATCGGCCTTCTCACCTATGGCGACGGTTGAGACTGTGATTTTGAGATTGTTCTTCATCACGGTGACTAAATCGATGTAGTCGCTTCGGCTGCCGCCAAGTTCAATTCCGTCACTTAGAACGATCACATGCTTGTGACCAGCGGGTTGGCTCCGAAGCTGAGGCATCGCTTGCTCCAGAGCCGGAAGAAGATAGGTCTGTCCCCCGGCTACGAGGCGGTCAATTTGCGCGCCAAAGGTCGGGCGGATTTTTTTGACCTGGGACAGAGGAACGACCACGAAGGCCTCTGTGTCAAAACCGATCACGCCGATGAGGTCATCCTCGCTGAGTTGTCCTATGACTGCCTTGGCCGCCTCCTTGGCATAGACAAGCTTGTTCTCGTCGCGCATGCTGCCGGATTTGTCGATGATGACTATCACGGCCCGACTCCTCTCCTCCTCTTTGGGCTCGCTCAGCTCGACCGGCAAGACCGCCTCGATCGGAGTTTGCCGGTAGCCTCCGGCCGCAAAGCTGCCGTCGTCCCCCAACATGAGAAAGCTGTTTCCCGCATTCACGTGCCGCTCGATGGCGCCGAGATAAGCCGGAGAAAATTTTTCTCTCTCCACATTGTTAAAGATGACGACGCCGTAGTCGGTGGGTGAAGGCGGCGAGGCGCCGGCGGTGAGTGAGGTGACCTCGAAGCCGCGCCGCTTAAGGAGCTCCTCGATGTAGCTGCCCTCGCCAGCGCGCCCGTTCAGCAGCAGCACTTTCTCCTTGCTCTGAACCGCAACCCAGGCGGTCGCCTGATTGTCCTGAGGAAAAAGATCGGCGTTGGGGTCGCGAGGGGTGAATTGCGCTTGGAATGAAAGCAGCCCGCCCTCGTTGAGAGCAGTCTGATAGGCAAAGATCTGACCTCCCGGCTTAAGCCTCACCGCCTCAGTCTTGAGCGGCTGGCCGTTGCGCTTAAGGAGCAAACTCCCCTCGACCTCCCTGGTGCCGTAGTTCTCCAGAAGCACTCTCAAGTTGATAGCTTCACCTCTGGTTCCCTCGTACGGCGCCACGACTTTTTTCACTGCAACGTTGGCTGTTGCGGGTTGCTCCGGTGGCAGCACCGGGAAAACCCTGATGCCGGCCTGTCCGAGCGACGGCAGCAGGCGCTCCACGTCGCCTTCCGTTTCCCAGCCATCGGTAAAGAGAAAAACACTCCGCGGGGCTGAGGGCAGACGCAGCAGAGTGGAGAAAAGCGCTTCCAGGTTGGTCTGCTCCGGCTTGATCCGCTCGCTTGGTATTTTTCCCTTCAGCCAGCGCTGCCAGTCTTTCACCTCCTCGGCCGCGCCGCCGAAAACGAAGACATGATCACCGGTTTGGGGAACGAGACTCTGCTGGGCCATCCAGAGCCTCATCCCGTCGGGGATGCTCCGGGAGAGGTCAAAGGCAAAGATTCGCGCTCCCGGTTTTGTCGCTTGTTTTACATCCCGCGGATCGGCCAGTGCCAAAACCAGAAGCAACAGGACGACAGAGCGCCACAAAATTGCAGGGAGAGAGAGCCGTCGCCAGCGCAGCCAAAGCAGTGGCAAGAGAATGAGTAACAGTAGAAACAGCGGTTGAGCAAATTGGAGTTGAGAGAGAAAACCGCTCATGCTTTGCACCAAGCCCGATTTATTTTACTCCGGAACTGACAGCCATTCCCCGTCGCGGCTCAACTGAAGCCGGGTTGATAAACCATTCCAGCAACAGCAGCACAAGAGAGACGAGTAGCAGATAGGGCCAGAGCGACGCGTAGAACGAGCGGCTTGTCATAGGATTTGATTCCTCGCGCAGTTGGATAACCGCAGGGTTGGTGAGATCAGACTCTCTCACGTCATTGAGATTGACTGCAAAGAACCTTTTCTCCTCCCCGCGTGCCGCCTGATAAAGCCCCTGAGAATAGGTCCGAGAAAAGATGTCTAAGGTTTCCTGAAGCCCAATCTTTTCGCCGTCCGGAGTCAGTAAAATCTCTCCCTCGCGAAGTTGCGGATGAAGCGGCTCGCCCGTGGCGCTGGCGGTGTTGACCTGGGCTTCGTGGAACCACTCGAGCAGGTTCAAGGTGAAGATCGACATCGGCATGTTCTGCCGTCCGAGGAAAGGAAATGGGTCAAAGCCCAGGGCGAGGTAGCGAAAGTTTTTTTGCTGCAGCGCGACCGCCAGCGGCCCCTCCGTGCCTTGGATGATCGCCTCTCCAATGGCGACGGGCTTGAGCGGCCGCGTATAAGCGGGTCGAAAGAGGGCAAAATTAATGTAGCGGGTCAGCGGATGGGGCTCGCGCCAGCCGGAGACAGCTGGCCGAGAAGAAGCCGCTCCGACGGCGACCAGAGGATTCTGATTCGGCGGCAGAACGAAAAGGGCATGGCTCTCCGGCAAGACAGCCGGAGCGGAATAATGGAAGATCTCGAGCGAGTGAGGCTCGA
>JAHFAP010000056.1 GCA_023250495.1 Deltaproteobacteria bacterium
ACTGCCCGCCCGCCCACCGAAGATGCCATATTCGTGTTGCAGAGAGACGAGGTCTACGTTGTTGGTGTTCAGGAAGTCGGCGGCGCGGCGGTAAGAGTCAATATCCTTCTCCGTCAGCTCAAATCGAACGCGGGTCGGATAGGCGTAGCCGGCCTCGATGTCGTTGACGGGCAGGGCGATGCACGTTGTTCCAACGTATTCGGCGGCGATGGCCTCACACAAGTCGGTGGTGAACGTGGCGATGCCGCACTGGCGCGGCAAGTAGTTGCCGATGAACCCAATGCGGTTGATCGTTGAACTGGTTGGACTGTGTTCCATGACGAACATCTCCTTCCTGGCAACACCACTCCCCTTGCTAGCTATTTCCTGGCCAATAAACGCAAAGAGGCGGTTATCCTAGGGACCGCCTCCGCGATACTCGGAAAAGATTGTGACCGAGTGTTTGCTATGTGGATGTTGGGCCGCCAGTCGTTACATCGTCAATCACTATAACAGACGGCCAGGATAAAGATACCTAATTCCTCGATTAATTTGCGTCACTTAAGGAACGTCGTCGCCTGAGTTGATATATTATGCTCCATTGGAAGAGGCGAACAGTTAAGGGCTGATGTTTCGTCAATCGGGAAGATCGGGAAGTTGAGCCCCGTGCCATACTGCAACAACCCAAATAACTCTTCCTTCCACCCGATAAAAGAAACGATAAGGCGCGACTATAACCTCTCGCTAGGGAAGTTGTGGAAACTCCGGGATAACTTTTCCAGAGGCAGGAAAACGTTCCAATCTGCGGAGGACTTTTTCGGCCCGACGCCGGAACTCAGCCGCTGCCCGGGGATTCTCTCGTTGAATGTACTTCAGAGCCCCAAGGAACTGGGAGCGGCCTGTTGGCGTGAAGCGAAGTTTCACTTGCTGTTGGGTGCCAACCCTGTGTCGGCTTCAGCGAGCACATCGTCAAGATCATATCCCGCGCCAGCCGCGATTTCCTTCTCTCCACGAGCAAGGAGTTCCAAGATCTGACGCTGTTGCTCCGCACGCTCATAGGCGGACACGCTCAGCATAACAGCAGCCGCCCTTCCCCTTTGGGTAATGATTAATGGGTCCTTTGAGGTACGGACACGTTTTAAAACAGCAGACGCATCTTGCCGCAGATCGGTAACAGGAATGATTTCAGGCATTTTAGCCATTGACATACCCTCCAAACGTACTTGTAAACGTACTACCAACAGAGATTCAACCCAAGAGTTTCTATACACCCATAGGGCGGTCCGGGTGAATGAGAAGTTACGCCGCTACTCTCGAAGTGCTAGACGTGGGGAAAGTGCGGATTCCAGGCTACCTCCCACAAGAAACCATCCGGGTCGGCGAAATTACCCGAGTAACCTCCCCATTCGGCGCACTCAGCCGGCTTTACGATACGTCCGCCCGCTGCGGCGACCTCTTCGAGAAGCCGATCTACCTCCGCTTCCGAGCGAACGTTGTGCAATGCACTTCTTCATACGGCCTGTCCTTATCTATTGCGAACTATTAAATAGGCTAGCCAGCACAGCAAGACTAATAACCCTTAACGTAAGGGCGGGTTTTGACGAACTCGGCGTCCGTCCCCAACACACCCGCAAGCTACGTATAGCTTTGCCGTCTCGATTCAAAACTGGGAAGCTCAAGGACAATCAGAACGGGATATCGTCATCAAAAGGCGGGGTCTGGCCTGCGGGTGCCGGCTCGCCGGGCGCTTCAGCTTCCGCCTCTGGCGCGACGCGCGTGCCACCGCCCAGGAACCTGACCCGCTGGGCAACGATTTCCGTGGCCTAGCGCTTGGCCGCTGCATCCGCTCGTTAGAGGCCCTAGGGTTACTGCGGATGCTTTGTGGCGTCGAGGGCTGCGTAGACAAACAGCACCGCGACGCCAACCATAATCAGTGCAACCAGAATATGCACAATTAAAGCTCCTTCAGTCGCTCAATCTCCTTCTCGATCCGCTTGTGCAAGACATGAATCCCAAACGAGATGATAAAGACGGCAGTCACATCACCGACGATCAGTGCCCAGTTTGCCACTTAAAACTGGAAAGCCTGGCAAAGTTCAGAACGGGATGTCGTCATCGAAAGGTGGGGTCTGGCCTGCGGGTGCCGGCTCACCGGGCGCTTCAGCTTCCGCCTCGGGCGCGACGCGCGTGCCGCCGCCACCGCCCAGGAACCTGACCCGCTGGGCGACGATCTCGGTGATATAACGCTTGGTGCCGTTCTTGTCGTCGTAAGAGCGGTTGCGGATGCTCCCCTCGATATAAGCCTGGCGGCCTTTGGCGAGGTACTGCGCGCAGGTTTCACCCTGCTTCCCCCAAACGATAATGTTGTGCCACTCGGTTCTCTCCTGGCGCTTCCCCTCGGCATCATTCCAGACCTCGCTAGTGGCGAGGGAAAACCGGGCCACCGCCCGGCCGTTGGGGGTGTAGCGCACCTCCGGGTCTTTGCCAAGATTGCCGATGAGGATGACTTTATTGACCGACATGGGAACCTCCTGGGGAAAGGATGACAATTGACCTTATCGCCGGGAAATTTTTTAGTCAATAAAAAAATGCGCCTGTCCGCCTCTCGCAGATTTCATTGCTTTTTTGCTCTGCGTGAATTAAAATGAAACACTTTTCGCTGATTTTTTGAATAATTAGTCGCTGCTAGAAATCAGTTTTATTTGAATGCGATACTACCTCAAGTTGCTTCTCATCAGCTTAATCACCCCGCCACTAGGCCTCTTGGTTCTCCTCTTGGCGCCGGCCGATCCGAAAGGAAAGCTCGCGTATGCCATCGGCCGGAGTTGGACCTGGGCGATCTTGAAAGTTGGCGGGATCCGTCTGAGAGTTCAGGGCCTGGATCGGCTGGACTCCAGCCGGCAATATATCTTCATAGCCAATCATCAAAGCAACCTCGACATTCCTGTGCTGATTCAAGGCCTGCGGAAGTTCCAGCTCCGCTGGATCGCAAAGAAACAGCTCGCCTATGTTCCCTTCTTCGGTTGGGCGCTATGGGCTTCGAGGCATATCCTCGTTGATCGTTCCGATCGCGCCGGGGCGATGGCGGGCTTGAAAAAGGCGAAGGAAAGAATC
This sequence comes from Deltaproteobacteria bacterium, assembly GCA_023250495.1. Taxonomy (GTDB): domain Bacteria; phylum Desulfobacterota; class Binatia; order UBA9968; family UBA9968; genus JAHFAP01. Next base: position 3,094 of record JAHFAP010000056.1, read on the forward strand.
GCCGGCGGAATCTCCGTGGTCATCTTCCCTGAAGGCACCCGCAGTGCCGATGGGCAGCTTCTGCCTTTCAAGAGAGGCGGCTTCCTTCTGGCTGTCCAGGCAAAGACCCCCATCGTGCCGATCACGATCAACGGCAGCTCGGCTATTCTGCCCAGGGGAGACTGGCGGCTCAGAGCCGGGGAGGTAGAAGTGATCGTGAGCGAGCCGATCTACCTTGAGCAGCAGCACGCGAAAGACGTCAACATCCTCGTCAGCCAAGTGCGCGCGATCATCGAGTCGAACTCTCGCAGCCGCGCCCGCCCGACGAGTGAAAATTCAGATCGCGCTCAGGCCCTGGCGGGGCAGGTCTTGGGAGTAAGGTAAAGGCGTCTATGGAGCCGGTCAAAGTCATACCGCTCGGTGGGTTGGGAGAGTTCGGATTGAACATGATGCTCCTGGAATACGCCGATGAAGCGATCGCTATCGACTGCGGCTTGATGTTTCCGGGAGCGGATCTCTTTGGGATCGACCTGGTGATACCCGACGTGAGCTACCTCCTGGACAACAAGATAGCGCTCCATGGCATCGTTCTTACCCATGCCCATGAAGATCACATCGGAGCTCTGCCTTTCATCCTCAAGCAGCTCGATGCGCCGGTCTTCGCCACGCGCCTCACTCTCGGCCTGTTGAAGAACAAGCTCAAGGAGCACGGCCTGGACAGAACTGCCGATTTGCGGGAGATCAAGGCGGGGCAGCCCTGGCAGCTCGGGCCGTTCAAGCTGGAAGGAATCCGGGTTACGCACAGTCTCATGGACTGCCTCGCCGTCGCGGTTCATACGCCGGCCGGAGTCGTCATCCACACCGGCGATTTCAAGATCGACCAGACTCCGATGAACGGTGAGTGTTTCGATTTCCAAAAATTCGCCGCTTACGGAGAAAAGGGAGTGCTGCTGCTCCTGTCCGATTCGACCAACGTGGAGCGCGCGGGCTATACCCCTTCGGAGCGCGAAGTGGGCAAGAATCTGGAGGAGATCTTCTCTCGAAGCAGAGGAAAAATTTTCGTCGCCACCTTTTCTTCGAACATCCCGCGCATCCAGCAGGTGGCGGACATTTCGCAGCAGGCAGGACGCAGGCTCGTCCTGAGCGGCCGCAGCATGGTCAACAATGCCCAGATCGCTTCAGAGCTGGGCTACCTCCAGCTGCCGAAAGGTGTCATGACCGAAGGCGAGCCCTGGCAGAACCTCGCCCGCGAGCAAATCACCTTTCTCACCACCGGCAGCCAAGGAGAGCCGCTCTCCGCCCTCCATAGAGTCGCTCTGGACGACCACAAGTCGATCAGAATCGAGCCGGGAGATACGGTGATCCTTTCCTCAAAATTCATCCCCGGAAACGAAAAGACCATCACCAACCTCATCAACCATCTTTATCGCCGCGGCGCCGAGGTCCATTACGAGAGCGTCTCGGAAATCCATGTCTCGGGCCACGCCAGCCAGGAAGAGCTCAAGGCGATGCTGCATCTCACTCGCCCGCGCTACTTCGTCCCTGTCCATGGCGAATACCGCCATCTCGTGCGCCATATCCAGCTTGCCCAGGCCGTTGGCATCCCGGCGGAGAACTGCTTCCTGCTGGAGGATGGAGAGGTGTTGGAGCTGACTTCAGACACCGCGAGAAGAGTGGCCCCCATCTCCGTCGGACGGGTCTTTGTCGATGGGAAGGGAGTCGGGGATGTAGAGGATGTCGTGATCCGGGACCGCAGACACCTCTCGGAAGACGGCATGGTCCTCGCGGTGATGGCGATCCATCAGCAGAGCGGCGAAGTGGTGGCCGGGCCGGATCTGATCTCGCGCGGCTTTATGCGCGCCGACGGAGGCGAGGAGATCTTAGAGCGGGCCAAGCAGGTGGTCTTGCAGACACTAAGAGATACCAATCGGGAAACGCGCAGCGACCCGGGAGAAGCGCAGGAGGAAGTGCGCAAGGCCCTGCGGCGCTACTTTTATAAAACTCTCGAGCGGCGGCCCGTCGTGCTCGCCTTCATTATGGAAACTTGACCGCAAGGCTTGCTGATGGCGCCATAAGGACTCGCTATGGAAAAGGGATCCAGGCTGAACCGAGAGATTCTAGGGGTGGCGATCCTCGTGCTTGCTCTGCTTCTTGCCTTAAGCCTTCTCTCTTACAGTCCGCGAGACCGGTCATTCAACACGCCTTCGGGAAGCCTGCCGACCCACAACTGGGGCGGCATCGCCGGCGCCTACGTCGCAGATATCCTGCTGCAAGCTCTAGGACTCTCCTCCTATCTGCTTCCTCTCTTCCTCTTTACGCTCTCCTACGGCCTGTTTCGCGACTCTTACGAAGGTATCCGGCCAACAAAGCTGATCGGCGGCGCGCTTCTGCTCTGGAGCGCGGCAACTCTTCTGAGTCTTGTCCGCGCGGTTGAGGCCGGCCGGGACACCGGCGGCGTGATCGGCGATTTGACGGGCCAGTTCTTGGTCGCTCTCTTCGGCCGCGTAGGCGCCTACGTAATCGTCCTGCCCACCTTTTTTCTCTCTGTGGCGGCGGTCAGCCAGAGATCTCTCATCTCCTTCCTGGAGCGCGGGAAAAAGCATCTCGGCAGGCTCAACAAGTGGGCCATCGTCTGCCTGGAGCGCATAAAAAAAACCTGGAGTGAAAGGAGACAAAGGGGCGAGAATACCAAGAAAGAGCAGCGCGAGTTCGTCCCACCGCCGATCGTGCTCAAAGAAGAATTGAAAGAGGAGCCGCCGAAGAGGGCGAGAAAAAAATCACCGCCGCCCCAGGCGCAGCTCGATTTTCCCGAAATCAGCCCGGGCTATAAGCTGCCCTCGCCTGAACTCCTGGATGCTGCCGACGGGGAGCACATCAAGATAGATAAAGAAACGCTGGAGGCGAACTCTCTTATCCTGCAACGTAAGCTGGCGGATTTCGGCGTCGAGGGAGAGGTGGTCGCGGTCAAACCAGGGCCGGTCATCACGATGTATGAATTCAAGCCTGCCTCAGGCGTCAAAGTAAGGCGAATCGTCACGTTGGCCGACGACCTCTCCATGGCTCTGCGCGCGGTGAGCGTGCGCATCCTGGCGCCGATCCCTGGAGAGTCCGTGGTCGGCGTCGAGATACCCAATCCGCGACGGGAGAAGGTCTTTTTGCGCCAGGTGATCGAGAGCGACGTCTATCAAAGCGCGGAATCGAAAGTGACCCTGGCGCTGGGCAAGGATATCTCCGGCTCTACGTTTATCGCGGACCTGTCGCGCATGCCCCACCTGCTGGTGGCGGGCGCCACCGGCACTGGAAAGTCGGTCTCGATCAACGCCATGATCCTCAGCATGCTCTACAAGGCCACTCCGCAGGACGTCCAGTTCATCATGATCGATCCCAAAATGCTGGAGCTGTCGATTTACGAGAATCTGCCCCACCTGATCGTTCCGGTGGTGACCGACGCGAAGAAAGCCGCTGCGGCCCTGTTCTGGGCCATGGATGAGATGGACCGCCGATACCGGCTCATGCGCGACAAAGGGGCAAAGAACATCGACCACTACAACCGCCTGGTAGAGAAGGACAGCGCGGACAAGCGCAAGGTCATCGATCTCAACGAAGCGGAAGGCAGCGAGGAAATAGGCGGCGAGCTCGACGAGAAGGCCCCGCTGGTGCATGAGCGGCTTCCGCGCATCGTGATCGTGGTTGACGAACTGGCCGATCTGATGTTGACCGTGGGGAGGGACATCGAGGAGTACATTACCCGGCTGGCGCAGAAGGCCCGGTCCGCCGGGATCCATATGATCCTCGCCACCCAACGTCCGTCGGTGGACGTTATCACCGGCCTCATCAAGGCCAATTTCCCGGCCCGGATATCCTTTCAGGTGACGTCGCGCGTGGACTCTCGCACGATTCTCGATTCCATCGGCGCCGAGCGGCTTCTGGGGGACGGAGACATGCTCTTTTTGCCTCCTGGGACCGCGCGCCTCCGCCGCATCCACGGCGCCTACGTCTCAGACCAGGAAATCCGCAGATTGATGGAATTCATCAACGAACAGGCGAAACCGCACTACCGGCTCGAGGTCTTCGAGGCGAAAAAGGAGATCGACGCGGGCGACGGAGATGACGAGTATGACGAGATGTACGACCTGGCTGTGGAGTTGGTGACGGAGACGCAGCAGGCCTCGATCTCCATGATTCAAAGACGGCTGCGCGTAGGTTATAATCGCGCGGCGCGGATGATCGAGCAGATGGAGAGGGACGGAGTAGTGAGCCCTGCAGACGGAGCCAAACCGCGAGAGGTGTATGCAAGAAAAATCGAGAATTAGACAGAGGCTTTTTCAACAACCTGTTAGAAAACTGGTCCGCCTTGCCTTGTCTCTGATCTTCGCGGCGCCGCTTTTCCTTTCCGGCCCCCTTTTGGCCGCAGAGGAAAGCAAAAACGAGGAGCAGGTTATCGAGGGGCTGCAGAAAAGCTACGAATCCGCTGTTGACTTCGTGGCGGATTTCCGGCAAGAGACAGAGCTTAAAACTCTCAACCGTACGTTGAAGGCCTGGGGGAAGGTCTATTTCAAACGGCCCGGCAAGATGCTCTGGCGCTACGAGGAGCCGAAGGGCCAATGGGTCCTAGCAGACGGGAAGAGCCTCTATTTTTATCAGCCGGAGCAAGGGCAGGTCCTGAAAGCTCCGCTCAAGAACGCTTTCCACTCGGATGTCCCCCTCTCCTTCTTGCTCGGGATTGGCAACCTCAAAAGAGATTTCAAAGTCACCTTAAAAGGTCTGGAGGGAAACCAGTACATCCTGCAGCTCGGACCCAAGGGGGAATCGGGAGGAGTGGACGAGGTCCTGCTCGGCGTTGATCGGCAGGCCTTTGGAATCGACTGGGCCCGCATCCGTGATCCGGTGGAAAATGTGACCACCGTGCGCTTTTCCAACATGCGCAGAGGAGCAGGATTGAACGATTCGCTTTTCCGCCTCCAGGTTCCAGACGGCGTCGATGTCGTGGACATGGGGTCTAAATAGTGACGGAGAAGGTTAGCATCGTCAGTCTCGGTTGCGCCCGCAACCTGGTCGACACGGAGGTCATGGCCGGGCTGCTGCGTGAGGCCGACTACGAAGTAATCGCTGAGGCCACGCAGGCCGATATCATCCTGATCAACACCTGCAGCTTCATCGACGCCGCCAAAGAGGAATCGATCGACACCATTTTGGCAATGGCCCGCTTGAAGGAAGGAGGCAGGCTTCAGACCCTGGTTGTGGCCGGCTGCCTGCCGCAGAGGTATTCCGACGAGTTGGCCCGGGAGCTGCCCGAGGTGGATCTTTTTGTCGGAACCGGTGAGGTCCCCAGGATCGCGGAGATTCTCAAGTCCCACCGACAGAACAAAAAGCGACTGTACGTCGGTATTCCAAGTTATCTGTACGACCACGCCACGCCGAGGTTGCGCACCACTCCGTCCCACACCGCCTTTGTCAAGGTCTCGGAGGGTTGTGATCACAAGTGCGCTTTTTGCATTATCCCGCAGCTTCGGGGGCCGCACCGGAGCCGCCCCATCGATTCGATCGTCAACGAGACAAGAACGCTGGCTCAAGACGGGGTCAAGGAAATCAATCTCATCGCTCAAGACCTGACTGCCTACGGCCGGGAGCGTAGAGATGGCACGACTCTCTACGGCCTGCTCCGGGAATTGGTCTCGGTCCAGGGGATCGAGTGGATACGCCTCCTCTATGCCTATCCCAACTACCTCGACGATGCCCTGCTCGACCTCATTCGTGAGAGCGACAGGATTTGCAAATACGCCGACATACCTTTCCAGCACGTCAGCGGCCCGATCCTGAGACGAATGCGCAGGGGCAAAAGCGGCAGCGCCGTGCGTGAGGCGATTGACAAGCTTCGCAGGGCGATCCCGGAGATCACTCTGCGCACGTCGCTGATCGTCGGCTTCCCGGGAGAGACAGTGGATGAATTCCGAGAGCTGCTTGATTTCGTCGAGCAGGCGCAATTCGATCGCCTTGGCGTCTTCAAATATTCCAAGGAAGAAGGGACCGCGGCGGCCTTGATGGAGGATCAGCTCCCGGAGGAAGTGAAGGAACAGCGTTGGCAGGAGTTGATGGAGCTTCAGGCGGGAATCTCCCGCAAAAAAAATGAGGCCTTGATTGGAACCGCGCAGCGCGTTATAATCGATGGCCTTGATGGAGATACCGGAATGTTCCTCGGCCGCACTCAGGCCCACGCCCCGGAAGTGGATGGGGCGGTCTATATGAACCACGGAACGGCGGAAAACGGCCAAATGAAAATCGCACCCGGGCACTTTATGAACATAAAAATAACCCAGGCTTTGGATTACGATCTGATTGGTGAAATGACCCATGGCTAAAACCAAACCCAATCCTACCCAGGACAAGAAACTCAGAAAGGAATTCCTCAAAAAGGCCGCGGAGACGCTGCTCGATACCAAGAAGCAGCTGCTCCACGAGATTCAGGAGCGGGTCAAAGAGGAGACGGAGGGGAGCAAAGACGAGGGGCGCGACACCTACGACCTGGCGAGCGACGAGAGAGATCGCGAGATCAACTTCATCCTGACCGATCGTGAAAGGGAAAAACTGCTCGGGATCGACGAGGCCCTGCAGCGCATTAAGGACAAGACCTACGGGATCTGCGAGTGCGGCTGTGAGAACTGCGAGGGGGAAATCCGGCTTGGGCGGCTGCAGCTTCTGCCTTTCACCCGGTTGTGCGTGAGGTGCCAGGAAGAGATGGAAAAGGAGAGCAAGCTGCAAAAGAGATTTGAAGATGAGAGAACCTACCGCAAGCTGGCGATCACGGACACCGAAGAAGACGTTTTTTAGTCCCGCTCAAAACACGTACTGCAGGACTCTCTTCCCCAAGACGAACATAAGCACAAGCCAGGTTACGGGCAGCGATACCAAGACCGTGAGAGCTGCCTTCGTCGAGTCCAGATTGTGAACCCTTCCTGCGCCGAGAAAAATGAGATAAAAAGTGTAAACAAAGGCAAGGACTCCCAAGTAAGGCAGCCAGGCCAAGACTAGACAAGCGCCGGCATAGGCGCAAACCCGCACCGTCCCTTCGTAGTCACCCTTTCCCTGGAAGAGCGTCTGAGCGACGAGCATCAAAATGCCTGGACCCAGAACGTAGGCGAGGACGACCAGAAAAAAAGACACCACCGCCAGCGTCATGGTCTCGGCCACGATCACTCTCAAGAGGAGATAGACCACTCCACAAATGGCTAGAAAAAAAATGGGCTTGTCAAAGCCCCCGCTTGACGGCATCTCCCGATAGAATCCCTGAGGATCCGTCATGATCTTCTTCCAGACTCTCAGGAACCCCTTGGGGCCTTCTTGGGGAAGAAACTCGTTGTCGCTCATAACCCCTCCCGGGGACGTCTGCGATCGGCTGCATGAACAATATAGATGAAAAAAGCCTTGAGAAGCAAGGTCCCTGGACCTTGAGGGAGAGGCAAGCGACGAGCGCGCTTGAGCAGATCTATGAGGCGGCTGTGAGCGCAGCTCAACCCTCGCACCTCTTAGAGCGGCACTTAAAAGTTTCCGCTGACGCTCTCGTCATCGAGACTGATAGGGGCCGCTATCGCTTTCCGCTGGGCGGCAAGGTTTACTTGGTGGGCGTGGGAAAAGGGGCTGACCTATCCGCGCCGGTCTGGGACAGGCTGCTGAACAAGAGGCTCGAGCAGGGGATCTTCATTGTCAGAGAGCGGATTTTTCGCAACCGCTTAAAGCGCATCGCCATCTCAATGGCGGGACATCCGCTCCCGGACGAAAGAGGATTGATGGCTACTCAGAGATGTCTTCGGATGTTGCGTGGAGCGGGACCCAACGATTGCGTCATTTTTTTCTTGATGGGAGGCGCCTCATCGCTCCTGGTGCAACCCGCAAGTGGCATCACGTTGGCAGATAAGCAGGCGGCCACAGTCGCGCTTCTGAAAAGCGGCATGGACATCGCGGAGATCAACTGCGTGCGCAAGCATCTTTCCACGATCAAAGCAGGCGGGCTCTTGCGCGCCGCCTACCCGGCCAGAGCCATTACGCTTGCGATATCCGATGTGATCGGCGATGACCCTACCGTGATCGGCTCCGCGCCGGGCTTTCACGATCCCACAACCTTCGGGGAGGCCTGGAAGATTTTAGCGAAGCACAACCTGCTGAACAGGATTCCCAAATCCGTGAAGATCCACCTGTCGCGCGGGGTTCGGGGAGAGATTCCAGACACCTTAAAACCCGGAAGCATGCTTTCGAGCCGAAGCCCATTTGTGGTGCTGGCCAACAACAGGGACTCTCTTACGGCGGCCAAAAGTAGGGCGGAATCTCTGGGCTTCGCTGCAACTGTTATTACCGCTGATCTCAGTGGGGACGCTCAGACCAGGGCGAGAGAAATCTGCATGAGGCTCAAGTCAATCTTAAGCGGAAAGAGGTCGCGCCTAAGGCCCCGCTGTTTTCTGCTCGGGGGCGAGACAACCGTCAGGGTCAGAGGAAAGGGATTGGGGGGAAGAAACCAGGAATTCGCCCTGGCGAGCGCAATAGAACTGCGCGGCCGCCGCGGGCTTTATCTGCTCAGCGCCGCCAGTGATGGCAGCGATGGACCTACCGATGCCGCTGGCGCCTTTGTGGGCGGAGACACTTTCGCTCGGGCCGGGAGCTTGGGGCTCGATCCTTACCAGGCCCTGCGCGACAACGATTCCTACCATTTTTTCAAACGCTTGGGAGATCTTTTTCGCCCGGGACCAACCGGAACGAATGTCCTAGACTTCATCATCGCGCTGCTATACTGAATCAACACCGGGTACTTTCTCAGCACGCGATGGACACGAAAAAACACCTGTCCCGACACGAGACAGCCGCGCTAAAAAGTAGGAGTCTTACGGTCGAAGCTGGGCAGGCTTCAACTGAGATCGAAGCCTGCCCAGCTTTAGGACAACGTCTGAAATAAACGGTGAGTTACTCGCCTTTGGCGGCCCTGAATTCCATCTTGGTGACTACTTTTTGTTCACCCTTGGTCATGTATTCCACGTCCGCCGAAGAGCCGAGGCCAACTTCACCCATCTTGACATCTTTCTCTTCCAGTTGGGTCACCTTGGTCTTCTGGTCGAAGTCCAGCGTGATCAGCTTGCCTTCCTTGGTAACGAGAATCATGTAGTTCTTCTCGGTGTCCAGCAGCCCTACGTCGCCTTTCGCTTTCTCGGCCTTCGCCTTTTCTTCAGCTTTCTTTTCTTCCTTTTTCTGTTCCTGTGCTGTTAAAGGGAAACTAAGAACAAGAGAAAGTGAAATAGACAGCGCGGCCAACAACAGCCAGTTCCGCTTCATCGGTAGAGTATCCTCCTTTGCCAATCAAGTGCTGTAGCGTAGAAGTAGTCGAGGGGATGGAATTCCGCAATACTCTTTAGGTAGGATTTTTCGCCTCCCACCTGCAGCTTTCGAAACCAATGTAGGACTAGAGTCGTAGCCGAGTTGAAAGAAAAATAGCTCGAGCTGCCCGAGAAAACTTGGCTTGCTGAGAAAATTCAGGTATCTTGCGCTTGGCCTTGTGCTCGGCTTCAACGGAGGAAGAATGGGCCCTATTAAAGTTGTGATCGCGGACGACCACGCTCTGTTCCGGGAAGGGCTGAGGCGGATCCTCTCTCTGGAAAAGGACGTGCTCGTCGTCGGAGAGGCTTCTCGCGGAGACGAGGTGGCTAAAGTGGTCGAGCGCACCAAGCCCGACGTCTTGCTCTTGGATCTCAAGATGCCCAAGGGGGACGTGGTCCAGACTCTGCTGGAAGTCAACGAAAGAAATCCTTCGGCAAAAGCCCTCATCCTGACCGCTTTTTCCGAAGACGAAAACATTCTCAACGCTGCCAAAGGGGGCGCCAAAGGTTATGTCATGAAAGGCGTCTCCTCTTCCGTATTGCTACAAGCAATCAAAACAGTGAACAACGGCGGGCTTTGGATCGACAAGGAGATGCCTGCGGCCGAGGCCTTCGAGGAAATCGCCCAAGCTCAGCTTGCGAAGCTCGCCAGCGAGCCGGCAAACGAAGCCACCAAAAATCTAACCAGGAGGGAACTGGAAATCTTGCATCTGGTCGCCGAGGGCCTCACCAACGAGGAGATCGGCAAGAGAATTTTCATCAGCGAGAAAACAGTGAAGACCCACCTCACGAATATCTTTGATAAGCTCAAGGTCAACAACCGCTTCAAGGCCGCGCTGTTGATTATGAACAAGGCCCCGGAGCCACCGCCGCAAGCCGCTTCTCTGAAAAGAAAGGGTCGCGGTTAAGCGGTGCTCCCTGCGCGACTCGCCAGCCGGCATTTCGAGACAAACCAATGAATCCCCAAGATCAGTGGTTGCTGCAGAAAGAGAAGACCCTGGCCTGGGTGAGACTGGGCTTTTCCGTGGCCGCCATACTGGTGATCCAACTCAATCCCGAGAGGATCGCGCGTTTCCCCGTCCTCTCCCACGTTTCTCTCATATCTTTCTCGACCTACTCCCTGCTGGTCCTTTACCTGATAGGACGGGAAGGTGTGAGCGTCATGAAGGTCGCACTGGTCACCACCACCCTGGACCTTCTTTGGATTTCTCTGATCGTCCTTTCTACTGGCGGCTCCCGGACCCCTTTCTTTGTCTACTATCTTTTCCCGGTCATCACCAGCAGTTCCCGCTACGGTATTAGAGGGGGCCTAGCCGTGGCCCTCATCGGCTTTATTCTCTATGGATTGATTCGTCTTTCTCCCCTCTCGCCGGAGCCTATCGCTACTGACACCTTTGTGATTCGCAGCATCTATCTCGTCGTCCTTGCCTACATTTTCGGCTTTCTCAGCGAGTTTGAAAAGAAACAGAACGACAAGCTCATGGCGCTCTACAAGACTGCCGGGGAAGCGGCTACTCAGGAAGAAAGACGCAGAATCGCCCGAGAGCTCCACGACCGTTTGCTTCAGGTGCTTGCTAGCCTGGCGCTCCGCCTCGAGGCCTGCCGCAAACACCCGGACGGTCCCCCCCAAGAGCTCGCCCGCGAACTCCATTCAATGGAAGTGATAACCCGAAGCTCGATGGAAGAGATCCGCCGATTTCTTTCCGGCAAGGCTATTCCCACCATGGCGCATGGAACGCTGATCGAAAAATTAAAAGAAGAAATGGAATTCTTGCGCGACGGTCTGGGAATGAACGTCATTCTAGAGAGCGACCCGGAAGAGCTCAGCC
>JAHFAP010000241.1 GCA_023250495.1 Deltaproteobacteria bacterium
CAGCACCGCCAGAAAGTGCTCCACCGTGCCGACCACGATTCCTTTCCCGCGAAGCGACGTCGCGTAGCCGGTCGAGCCGACATAATCCAGATGGGCCGGGACCGTCGCGTCGGCCGAGATGCCGCTGAAAAGCACGCCGCTGTTGGCAGGAAGCGGATGGAGGACAACTCCGGTCTTGATTCCCGAATGGAGCCCCTGCCCGGAGAATACGACGCTCTTCTTAAGCGTCTTCTGCTTCAGCGTCCGTCCGGAGTTCCTGCTCATCAGTGTCTCCCGCGCGCGGCGCCTGACCTTGCCTCTCTTCGGCTCTTTATGTTTTCCTTCCAGGCCGGCAGGCTCGCCAAGCGCGCGGCGAACGGTCAACAGCAGACCCTCCAGAGAGAGCGGCTTTTCGATGAAGTCAAAGGCGCCGAGCTTGGTCGCGGTCACTGCCGTGTGGATGTTGCCGTGGCCGGAGATCATGATCACATCAACCTCAGGCTCCTCCTTCTTGATCTCTTTGAGGAGGCCGATGCCGTCCACCTCGGGCATCCAGATATCCAGCAGGACAAGCCGGGGGCGCTTGCTGCGGATCAGATCGAGGACCTTGGTTCCATCCGATGCCTCGATGACCCGATAGCCCTCGTCGCCCAGGATCTCCCGGATAGATTCTCGGATGCCATCGTCGTCGTCCACGACGAGGATCGTTTTCTCTACGCTCTTTTCTTTCACCAATCCTCCATGCCGCCTCGGCCGCAGTTCAGGTTAGGAAGAGGCCGCTTTCTTTTGGATGATCTGGAGCGCCGCGTGATCCCGCACGGGCAGCTCGATAATAAACCTGGTGCCCTTGGGCTCGTTCGGGCGCACCCGAATGTGGCCCCGGTGATCCGCCACGATGGCGCTGACGATGGCCAAGCCGAGCCCGGTTCCCTCTTTTTTGGTGGAAAAGTAGGGATCAAAAATCCGCGCCCTCACCTCTGGGGCCAAGCCACAGCCGTCGTCGGCAACCTCTAATAGCACGACTCCCGAAGAAGGATTATAAAAAGTGGAGATCTTGATCTCGCCCTTCACATCGACCGCGGCCACCGCGTTATCCAGCAGATTGATGAGCACCCGCTTGATCTGGTCCCGGTCCAGCTCCAGCGGCGGGATCTCCCCCTTGTGAAATTGGAAATCGATCCCCTTGTGGCCTTCCTTAAAAAGGAACAGCGCCTCTCTCACGATCTCGTTGAGGTCGTTGGCTGTCAGCTCCGCCGCGGGAAGGCGGGCAAATTGGGAAAACTCGTTCACCAGATTTTTCAGATCCTCCACCTGTTTGATGATCGTCGAAGTGCACTTGTCGAGAATCGCCCCATCGCCTTCGAGGACCTTTGCGTAGCGTTTTCTCAACCGCTCCGCGGAGAGCTGGATCGGGGTCAACGGGTTCTTGATCTCGTGGGCGATCCTGCGCGCCACCTCGCGCCAGGCCTCCATCCTCTGGACCTTCTGGATCTGGGTGATGTCTTCGAGGAAAATCATGCCGCCCAGGATATTCCCGCCGTCGCCCCTCAACGTAGCGCCAGTCACCACGGCCGTAAGAATCTGATCGGGAAGCGGGATCTTGACCTCGCGTTCGACGCCCCCTCCTCTCCTGACCTGTTCCATGATCTCGCGCATGACGTGGAGGTGTTCCAATTGAAAGACTCCGGCGTAATTTCTCCCCAGAGTTTGATCCGCCTTCAGGCCCAGCATCTGCTCGGCGGCTTTATTCATCGTGGTGATTTTTCCCTCCGGGTCGACGGAAATCACGCCGGCTGTGATATTGCCCAGCAAGGTCTCCATGTAGCGTCCTCTGCGTCCGAGCTCCAGGTTGATCTGCTTCAAGTCGCGGGTCATCTGGTTGAATGAATCGACCAGCGTGCCGATCTCGTCGTCGCCGCTCGCCTCAATCTGATAGTCCCAATTTCCGTGCGCCACCTCGTGGGTTCCCTCCGCAAGCTTCTGGATGGGCACGGTAATCCCTTTGGCGAGATAGAGTCCGAACCACGTCGCGGAGAAGATGATCACCAGCGTGATCAGGAGCAGCGTCAGGATATAGCTGTTCTTGACCGGCCTTTTCAGAGCCGTGAGATGCTTGTACTGCTCGTAGGAGCGCGAGATCTGAAGCGCCCGGCTCGTAATGCTCTTGGGCAGATAGTAGTCAACCACCACGACGCCCAATATCTTCCGGTCGCTGCTGTAGACCGGCACGCCGCCGCGGATGATGTCCCCTTCGCCGAAGGCCTGGGTGCGGGTCGCTTCCAGCCCGCGCAGGGCGCGATTGAGAAAATCGGATTCGGGCTTGATGGTGACGCCGGTCGGGACCTGATCGTTGAAGGCCACCACCAGGAGCTGGTGGTCAGGCGCGAAAACTTCAACGGTCCCGAGGTTGTACTCTCGCTGCTTGGCCTGAATGAACTCCTTGAGATCGGCCATGCGCCGGGAGTCAAACAGACCCTCCTGGGTCATCCTCTGGCTTACCTGGCGCGCGTAGAACAGGGCATTATTAGCCGAATTCTGATAGTAAGCCTGGCCGATCTCGAGAGAGCCCTGAAGAGCATTCTCGACCTGGACATCGAACCATCTCTCAAAGGAGCGCGTCACAAAGCCGCCGGCACTGACAAACAACAGCAGCGTAGGGACCAGAGAGAGCGCCACGAACGCCAGCACCAGGCGGACGCGCAGGCGGGAGCCGAGGATGCCCTTCTTGCGCTCGAAGATAAGCTTGACCAGGTTCCGCACGACCAGAAAGATCAGCAGGATCAGCAGAATGATATTGATGTTGAGGAGAAGGAAAAACGCGATGTTGTTGCTCAGTGAATATTCGGTCGAGACTTCGGGAAGGTGGACCTCGAAAAAAGCAAAGAGCGTCACCATCAGGATGGTGACGAGGATAACCAATCCTTCCCGTTTCCTCCTCTTGGCCTCTTCGCGCCTGAGGCTATCTTCCAATTCGCTATGCGTGTCCACTGGAATGTCCGTGGGCGGCATGGCCTTTAAAGCCGCCGCCGAGTTGAAAACCAAATTTTACCTTCGAAACAGATAAAGGACAAGAGTTAAAATCACGCTCAGGAGCAGGCAGGTAGCCAAGGGAAAGTAAAAGGTAAAGCTCCCCCTGTGGAAGTAGATGTCCCCGGGCAGCTGCCCCAGCCAGGGAATCTTCGGCGCGATAGATAAGATGGCGCCCAAGGCTACGAGAAGGATGCCAAAAAAAATCAGCGTCTTGGCAAGACTTGCCATTTAACCCTTGAACCTTCCAACTCTTTCAACGTTTCAACCCTCACCTTTAACCCTCTCCCTTCCAGGGAGAGGGAAGGGTGAGGGGTTAGAAGAGAGCCGGCTGCTTCTTGGCACTATTCGGAGGCGCTGCCCCTTGCTTCCGGCCAAAATGCTCATAGGCCAACGCCGTCGCTACCCGGCCGCGCGGGGTGCGGTTGAGAAACCCCGCCTGAATCAAGAACGGCTCGTAGACATCCTCGATCGTGTCCTTCTCTTCTCCAATGGCAGCCGCGAGCGTCTCGACCCCCACGGGGCCGCCGCCAAACTTATCGATCAGCGTAAGCAGGAGCATAGTGTCCATCTTATCAAAACCCATCGGATCTACTTCGAGCATCTGCAGCGCCTCCTCCGTAACCTTCTTGGTGATCCGCCCGGCAGCTTTGACCTGGGCATAATCTCTTACCCTGCGCAGCAGGCGATTGGCGATTCTCGGGGTCCCTCGCGAGCGGCGGGCGATCTCCACCATGCCGTCGCGATCTCCGGAGACGCCAAGAATCGAGGCGGAACGGGTGAGGATCTCAGTCAGGGCTTCGGGCAAGTAAAAATCAAGGCGGAAGATCGCTCCGAAACGGTTGCGCAGCGGAGAGGTGAGCAGCCCGGAGCGGGTTGTCGCGCCGATGAGGGCGAAACGCTTCAGGTCGAGTTTGATCGATCTGGCCGAAGGTCCCTGGCCGATCATGATATCGATTTGATAGTCCTCCATGGCCGGGTAGAGGACTTCTTCGACTACGTGGTTCAGCCGGTGTATCTCGTCAATAAAAAGGATGTCACCTTCCTCCAAGTTCGTCAGCAGCGCGGCAAGATCTCCGGGCCTTTCGACCACCGGTCCGGAGGTTGCCTTGATGTTGACTCCCATCTCCCGGGCGATGATGTAGGCCAGGGAGGTCTTGCCCAAGCCCGGTGGACCGTGGAAGAGAATGTGGTCCAGGACATCATTCCGCCCGCGCGCCGCGGCGATGGCCACCTTGAGATTTTCCTTGACCTGCTCCTGCCCGACGTACTCGCCGAAGCCGCGCGGCCGGAGATTGACCTCATATTTCAGGTCCTCGTCCGTTCTATTGGGAGATATCTGCGGCGCATCCATAATCACACGAGTGAATGTTGAGTTTTGAATTATGAATTTTGAATTGGGGGAGGCAGGGAATTGAAAATTCAAAACTCAAAATTGTCACTGACTCAGCCTGCGCAACGCCTCCTTCAACACCTCGGCCAGCGTCCCTTCCCCTTTCTGCGCAATCTCACGCACGTTCTTTTCCGCTTCGGCGCGGCGGTAGCCCAGGTTCACAAGCGCCGAAACAGCATCCCGCGTCAACTGGGAGCCATCGCCCAGCGCCGCCTGCTGCGCCGGGAAGGATAGGAACTTGTCCCGCAGCTCGACGATCATCCGCTCCGCGAGTTTCTTTCCCACTCCGGGGATAGAGAGCAGCCTCGGCTGATCCCCCTCCTTCAGCGCTCTCGCCAGATCCTCGGCAGGAATCCCCGAAAGGATATTGATGGCCAACTTCGGGCCGATTCCCGTGACGCTGTTTAGGAGCAGGAAGACCTGCTTTTCCGCCGGCTCAAGGAA
>JAHFAP010000242.1 GCA_023250495.1 Deltaproteobacteria bacterium
TGGAGAAGCCCTCATAGAATTCCGGGCGGCGATTTCCTGCCAATCGCATGTTAACGACAATTCCAAACTGACGACGCAGCAAGCGCCCTCGCGGTGAGACGGTGAGGGACAACGGAAAAGAAGTACGCAATGGGAACTGATAGGAAGTTGTTTTTTTACTACAAGCTCGAAGCGCCGGATTTTTCCCTGCGACCCCGCGCCGACACGCCCCTTGAGGGCCTCAACTGACCGCCCAAAGACTTCGACCTGTCCTCGACCCTGAGTGCTCGGACCGAAGGGATCTCGCTCGACTGAGGACTTGCAGAAAGCTGATCGCTTGCTTGCCAAGTCTCCCATCTAAGGTGGCTAGAGTGCCTGTCGGAAGAGTGAGTGAGCAGGAAATTGCTTTTATAGCCGTGCGTTATCGGGTTTGAAACGCTTGACCTTAATCTGATCGCCATGCATGCGGGCCTGGGCGGCATCGTAACCGGCCTGCATTTTCAAGAGCAGATCCATACTGACGCCGAAAGCCTTTTCCAGGCGCAGGGCCATCTCAGCCGAAACAGAGGCCTTGCCGTTGGTTACATCGGACAGTGTTGCGCGGCGAACGCCGAGAATTTCGGCCGCACTGGTTACAGTCAAACCGAGAGCTTCGATGATCTGCTCCCGGATGATTTCGCCCGGATGGGGCGGGTTCTTCATAGCCATGCTTTATTCCTCCTAATGATAATCCTCAAAGTTCACTTCGGTGACGACATTGTCTTGAAGCCTGAAAGTAATCCGCCAGTTGCCTGTCACAGTGATGCTATATTCGCCTTTCCGATCACCTCTAAGCGGATGAAGCCTCCAGCCCGGCATCGTCGCCACTTGCGAGAGGTTGTCGGCAAACTCCAGGGCGGCCAGGATCGCCTTGATCTTCCTGACAGAGTGAGCAGGTACGCCGCTCAGGTCGTCATCTTCGTAAAGGCGCCTGAGGCCTTTGTGCCGGAATTTCCCGATCGTCATGAACGATTGTACGGCATTACCGTACGTCTGTCAAGTAAGTGATGGTGAAGTGATCGTGAACTGATAGGAAGTTGCTTTTTGACTCCAAGCTCGAAGCGCCGGATTTTTCCCCGCGACCACGCGCCGACGAGTCCCTTGAAGGCCTCAACTGACCGCCCAAAGGGATCGGGCCTCCGGGTTCGCCGGAGGTACATGACTTGACAGACGCTTCATCGCACTGGTGAGGATTGCCGCACCGCCTCGTCAACCAGGGACAAGTCGGCAACCTGTGAAACATCGACATCGTCTTTGATATTCCCGGCTTCCCTTTCCAGCGCGATCAGCCGCTTGACCGCTTCGGGCTGGATGCGCGCGTCCTTGCTGAAGAAGGAGGCGGTGAAGTCGTAAGATTTCTGCGCGATGTCTCTATCCATCTTGAAGAGCCGCGCAATCATTTCGATGCTTTCCTGGCGGCGCTCGCGAATGAAGCGGAGGGCTTCGATCTCCGCCCGAATCAGCCGCTTGACCTGCTCTCTTTGGTTCTTAATCTTGTCCAGGTTTGCGGTCGGGCCGACGAACGGAAATTGCGCGATATCGAATGCTTTGACCAGGATCCTGAAGCCGTGCCTTTCGGCCTCGAAGGGCCAGGGAGGCGAAATCGCCGCGCCGGCGATTCTTCCGGCAATCATCGCTTCGAGCAGGAGCTTCTCCTCGCCGACCGTCAGCAGTTGGACGTCCTTGAGCGGCACGAGGCCGTAGTGAGAGAGGATGAGTTTTGTGACTTGGTAATTGGTCCCGCCCGGGTCGGTGACCCCCAGCACCTTGCCTCTGAGCTCCTGCACACTCTTCTCTTTGCTCACCAGGGCGAAGAAGGGGGCCACCGTGCTCGAGGCCACCGCGCGCACGGGCAGTCCCCTCATGGCCGCGCGCATGGTCGAGCCGATGTTCATCGAATAGTCAACCTGGTTCGTCGCCAGCGCTGTGATCGCGAGGCGTGGAGCGACCTGGACCAGCTCGACCTCCAGCCCATGCTTCAAGTAGAAATTCATCTCTTTGGCGAGAAATGCGCTGAAGAAGGGCAGCCCGCGGCTGGCATAAACGATTTTTATCTTTTCCAGGTTCTGGGCGACAACGCGGGCGGGAGTGACAACTATTCCCAGCATCAATAGCCAAGCAAACCGTGAGCGGCAACTATCCATCTAGTTCTCTCCAATCAGTACTACGGTTTCACAAAGCTCCAATCAAAGGCGCGCGCAGGATCCGGCGCGTGATCGAGCTTGAGTTCTGCCTGGACCTCTTCCATAGCGGCACCCAGGGCCTGCGCGCTGGGGATTCCAGTTGCTGCCCACGTTTTCACAGCCATCTCATAGCTCCCCTGCGCGAGCGGCAGCGCCATCCCGGTCCATCTGGCGATCGACTTGACGCTTTCCTCTCGGTTGCTCTTGGCGAATTGGATGGCGCGGAGAGCCGCCCGCACGAGCCTGCGGATTTCTCCCCCCTGTTTCTGGATGCGCTCCACAGTGGTTCCAAAGCCGGCGATCGGGGAGGGGATAAGATCACCGACGAAGAGCATTCTGGAGAACCCTTCCTGTTCCAGCATGATATTGTACGGCGCTTCGATGAGCGTGGCGTCGATCGCGCCGGATTTCAGCGCAGCCAGGCGATTGAGTCCGCCCCCGACCGCAAGGATCTTCACGTCTTGCCCCGGTGTCAGCTTGTATTTATTCAGGACCGCGCGCGCCATCGTGTCGCTGCTGGCTCCAAAAGAGGAAATCCCGAGGATTTTTCCTTTGAGTCTCTCGACCGAAGTGATTCCCGGTTTGGCGATCAGCGCGAAGTGGGGCTTCTCGCAGATCGTCAGCACGACGCGCACCGGAAGTCCTCTGAAGGCCGCGCGTATCGTTGAACCCAGGGCGGTTGTGTACGCTACGTCGCCCGAAACCACCGCCTGCAGGGCGAGCCTCGGATTCATGATGACGAAATCGACATCCAACCCTTCGTCTTTCAAAAAGCCCCTTTCCTTTGCCAGCATGGCGGGAAACCAGGTCAGCGACTTTGAAGGGGCTGAGACGAGGAGCTTGCTCGTATCAGCAAACAAAGGGGCAGGAGCGAGAGCGATGCAGGCCAAAGCGAGACAAAAGGTAAGACGGCTGACGGTATTCATGTGGAGCTGCTCGGACAGAAACCCTACTGAATCCATTTGGGCCAAGAAGTCAAGGCTCTGCCATTTTAGATTTTGGATTGCCGATTTTGGATTTAAATCTAAAATCAAAAATCGAAAATCGAAAATCGTGAGGGGATGGACTGAAAAACGGAGCTATGTTAAGGGTAAGGTCGGTAGTGGTCGCTGGTTGATCAGAGGCTTTTCCAAGCTACAGTGATGAGGGAGGTAAAATCCCATGTCTGTTATCACTATCACCCGAGGGGCTTTTAGCGGCGGCCCGGAGCTGGCAGAGCGGGTCGCCACTCAGTTGGGCTACCGTAGCGTGAGCCGGGAAGTCGTGCTGCAAGCGAGCGAGCGCTACGGGATACCGGAAGCAAAATTCACGGAAATCCTGGACACAGCGCCGCACTGGTGGGAGCGGTGGCAGGAGGGTCTACGACTCTATCGCATCGTGCTTCAAGCTGCCATGTGTGAGGTCGCTCAAGGGGGCAACCTGGTTTATCACGGTCATGCCGGTCAGGATCTGTTTCCCGGCATTCGCCACGTGCTGAAGGTTTATCTCACCGCGCCGATAAGCTATCGAGTGGAACAGGTGCGCGCCAGAGAAGGGATGAGTGAAAGCGCTGCGCTGCACTACATCGAGCAGGTGGATAAGGCGCGGACGCGGCGCCTGCAGGCGATATTCGGCGGAGACTGGCGTGACCCGAGTCGGTACGACCTGGTTCTCAATGTTGCCCGGATGGGCCTCGACAGCGCGGCCCATCTGATTGTAGAGGCGTCGCGCCAGGCGGATTACCAACCGACCCCGGAGTCCGAGGCGTCCTTCCAGGATCTGACGATCAGCGCAAGAGTGCAGGCGGCGCTCATTATTTCTCCAAAAACGCGCAACCTGACGATCCACGTCGGCGTTGAGCGGGGGCGCGTGCGTCTCTCGGGCATCCTCGCTCAGTCGGATTTGGAACCGGAGATCGTCCGCATCGCGGAAAAAATTCCGGGCGTAACCAAAGTCGAGGCAGAGTTCGAATCGCCGCCGATCGAATACATGTATCCCTGACGCGGGGCGGTTTTTCCCGGCCACAGAAAATTAGATCCCGGAAACAGCGCTGAAAGTTTCTACTGGTCTTGACAGTTTCGGGATGGATTTATAATTCTAGAGTTCCGCGGGAGATCCTCGCGCACGCAACGGAAAGACGGGATAGTGATGGCTGAGAGCTTGCCGGACATAACGACCTACTATGAGGCTTGGTTGAAACAGGAGGGCGTCCCGATTGTGGAGGGGTATGGAGTAGACGTGGCGAGCGTCCCTCTCGGGCCTTGGCCTAGAAAGGGTGGCCGGGGCGCCTTTGTTCAGCTCCGCGGGATGGAGGGCGCTACCGGAATGGAAGTCGTTGAGATTCCGCCCGGAAAGGCGCTGGAGCCCGAGAAGCATTTATACGAGAAAGTAATCTACGTGGTCGAGGGATTGGGCTCCACGGAGGTATGGCAGGAGGAACAGGGCAAGCGCTTCTTCGAGTGGGGACCGGGCAGTCTGTTCGCCCCGCCGCTCAATTGCTCGTACCGGCTGATCAACGGCGGCAGAGAGCGCGCTCTTGTCGCTGCGGTGACCAACGCTCCCATGATCATGGATATGTTCCACAACAGCGATTTCGTCTTGAACTGCGATTACCAATTCAAGGACCGCTACAATGGAGAAGAGGACTATTTCGCCG
>JAHFAP010000243.1 GCA_023250495.1 Deltaproteobacteria bacterium
TTTCCAGGCCAAGGAAAAAACCTGAGTGATTCTGGCGGCGCGAGGATCGCGCAATCTCGATCAGGGAGAAGAAAAACTCTCAGATCTGGTTATGGCAAGAGAGCTTCGGCGCCGGGCGTGGCGAATTCACATCCAATCGATTCTGACAGCGGCGTTGCTGACACTTCTTGGCTTGTACTTCTGACACCTCGGACAGTAAAAGGCGCTCTGGTCGCCATCCGGACGCAGAGCCTAAGCTGCAAGCCTTCGCCTCTCTTACTTCTGACATTGCAGTCATCGGGCCAGCGACTTGGCACGATCACCCATTTTCCTGAACTGCCATTGCACAAACAAGCTCTGTCATAGAAAATAAGTCTCATGCTCCGTCGAAAACAGTTATTTATCATTCTGGCTCTGTTTGTCCTTGTAGTAATCAGCCTGGTCCCGACTTTGGCCCGGGCAGACCTGGAGGAGTACGTCCGCAAGCCCGAGGCTCAGTTCGGTTGGAAACTAAAGGAGAAGATCGAGCAGTCTCGAGACCGGATCTACGATCTCCATTTGGTCTCACAGACTTGGCAAGGGATTACGTGGGAGCATCAGTTGCAAGTCTACCAACCTCGGAATGTCGCCTCAAACTCGACTATGTTCCTATGGGTCACGGGCGGTTCAGCGACACCGGCACATATTTCCTTCGGCTTGGAGCTGGCCCGGAAGATCGGGGCGCCGGTCGCCTTTCTCTATCACATTCCGAATCAGCCGCTTCTCGAAGGCAAGCTCCGCGAAGATGATCTGATCGCCGAGACTTTTGTCCGTTACCTCAAGAGTAAGGATGAAAACTGGCCGCTTCTTTTGCCGATGGTGAAAAGCGTGGTCAAAGCTATGGATGTCCTGCAGGCGTTTGGCAAACAAGAATGGGGCGAGCCAATTCAGCGATTCATCATTTCTGGGGCATCGAAGCGCGGCTGGACGACATGGCTTACCGCGGCCATTGACCAGCGGGTTCGGGCAATCGCACCGGTGGTTATTGACACGCTAAACATGCGCGCGCAGATGCCAAGGCAACTCGAAGCCTTTGGCGCCTACAGTGCCAGGCTCGCACCATACACCAGCCGAGGGTTGGTGCCGATACCCGAAACACCCGAAGGCCTGCGCCTCTTGAGCATGGTAGATCCCTGGGCGTACCGCGACAGGCTAACCTTACCTAAGTTGATCATTAACGGAAGTAACGATTTCTACTGGGTGACAGACGCACTCAATCTCTATTGGAACGAGCTCCCAGGGGGCAAATGGGTGCTTTACGTGCCGAATGCTGGGCACGACTTGCTAAGACAGGACGGAACCGACTCGGATCAGTTCACCTATCTCATTAACGGCCTCGCAGCGTTCTCCCGCCATCAAATCAGTGGCAGATCTATGCCGAACTTGAAGTGGAAGCACGACACGCTGAATGGCAGGTTGCACCTAACGGTTGAGGCGACCCCGGCCCCTACAAGCGCAAGGCTCTGGGTCGCGCAGGCACCGACTCAGGACTTTCGTCAAGCTAAGTGGAGAGAGCAGGCCGTCACCTCTTCGAAGGGCACAGTTATCGGGGAAGTTACTCCCCCAGAAAAAGGCTATCTCGCGCTTTACGCCGACCTGGATTACGAGATCGATGGCCTGAAATACCACCTCTCTACTCAGGTTCAAATGATAGGAAAGGCCAAGGCGAAAACAGAATAGGCAGAAATCACCGATGCCAAACCGGTCAAACCCTTCTCCGCTTCGCGGATTTACCCAAGGCGATCAAAAACATGACGCTCTTGCCCGCGGCGTGGGGGGAGAAAAAATCCGTGACGTCATCGTCGAAGAACGTGAGCCCCGAGGCTCCGAGCCCCTGGGCGTAGGCCGCCAGGTAGAGTTTTCCACCCATGATGCTGGCCTCGAGCTGGGCTGCGCGATAGCCGCGGTTGCCAAATCGCTCTAAAACACGACTGAGATCCGCCAGAAAGAACACGTCGACGCTGCACTCCGCCGGGATTTCCTGGCCTAAGCCGAGATATCCCGCCTCGCGGCGAAAGTCGCCTTCTTTCAGCAGCTCGAGCGCGCGCCTTTCCCGCCGAAAGAAGTATGCGCCTGAGGGAAGATCTTCCACCGCGTGAACAATAAGATAGAGGTCGTTGAGCGACGCCTCCGTCTGATTAAGGAAATCTACCGGTATTCCGCGTGTGGCCCGATCCAACATCGTGGAGAGCTCGGCAAAGGTAATCGATTCTTTGGAAAACTCGCGGGTGGATCCGCGCCGCAGGATGACCTCCTCTATCGCATCCTGGGGAACCTCGCCATCGCCCAATAGTTGGAGAGGGAAAAACCGCCCTTCTTTTGCTCCTTCAACCTTCCTCCTTCCGGCTCCTCGTTGCGCTTCCCTGCGCCACGCCGCAACTTCCTCGTCGCTTTCCAGAGAAGAGACTTCATGCATAGCCGTCATCGCCGGGTACTCGATCTCCTTCTTCGATAGCGGCACAGTCTCGAACGCCAGCGACTCAACGGCCGGAGCGGACCCAATGGCCTGGGGCGAGCCGTCGCCCAGAGCTATCATAGTAAGCGGCGCCTCTCGCTTGCTGTCTAAGCTCAGAAGCCGGTTCACCGCAGCATCGACGAACCCGACCGCTACCTTCGCCGGTATCTTACGTGCGGCTGCGGCTGCCAAGAGATTGGCGAGAAGGGTGCCGTTGTCCCAGTAACAGTGGCGATAGGCGCGGGCCTGGTACTTCCAGGCATTGCGCCAGTAGGTCGACGCACAAACGATCACGCACGGCGCATTCGCAATCGACGGTTCTTCCCCGCTCGCGCGAACGAGAACGGCACGGTAATCTCCCTGCCGTAATCGCCGCAGGGCAAAGTCCTGCGGCCCGAAGTGATAAACTCCTGCCTCTAGATCCGGAAGGTCGCCGCAGACCAGATACAAATCGATGTGGTACAGCGCGCCTGTGCAGGCCGCGGCCCGAAAGAGGATCTCTCCTCTGGGATAACTCTTACGTTTGGTAACGCCCGCCGACAGAAAAAGGATTTCCGCCAGGATTTGACTCGTGGGCGTGGCCTGATTATCTGCCGGCAGAGCGGTGGCTGAGATGGCCGAAAGCGCCGGCATTCCCGACGGCGACAGCTTTTGGGATAGAGGAATGGGCTCCAGCTTGGAGTATATCTTGAAGGGCATCGGCTGGTTCTCCCAGTCGAGATAGTGTCCGCTCGCGCGGATACTTTGGTAGGAATGCTTGGTTCCGTTATGATAAGCCCATGTGGCTTCGAGCTCACGGTTTTTCATGGCGCCGCTCCCAGGACACCCCCTCCCCTTTACTCTTATCATATAATCATGCAGCTTGGGGGTAGGTGAGATTGGTCAGCTCCCGAGCCTAAATCATCCAGACATGTTTGTGAAACATCCTTAACGGCCATGAAGAAACTTCTTGTCTTTCAGCATGTCCCGCATGAGATTTTAGGGACTCTTAATCCTTTGCTCCGAAGGGCCGGATTTCGAATTCGCTACGTGAACTTCGGCCGGCATCCCGACGCCCAGCCGAGCTTGGAGGGATACCACGGCTTGCTGGTCTTGGGCGGACCCATGAGCGTCAACGACACCCATCGTTATCCCCATCTGAGCACTGAAATAAAATTGATCGAACAGGCCCTTCAGAAGGAGCTTCCGGTGTTAGGGATTTGTCTTGGAGCGCAGTTGATCGCCAAGACGCTCGGAGCGCGGGTGTATCCGAGCAAAGAAAAGGAAATCGGCTGGTATGACGTACACCGGACGGAAAAGTCGAGAGGCGATCCGCTGCTGGGGCAGTTTCGCGACCTGGA
Organism: Deltaproteobacteria bacterium; assembly: GCA_023250495.1. Lineage (GTDB taxonomy): Bacteria > Desulfobacterota > Binatia > UBA9968 > UBA9968 > JAHFAP01. Next base: position 3,814 of record JAHFAP010000243.1, read on the forward strand.
GAAGATCTTCCAATGGCACGGGGATACGTTTGAAATCCCCGAAGGCGCCGTCCACCTGGCATCGTCCCAGCTGTGCGCCAACCAGGCGTTTCGTTATCGCGCCGATGTCTACGGACTTCAATTCCACCTCGAAGTCGACGAGCCCATGATTCACCGCTGGCTCAGCGTCTCAGAAAACAAAAGGGAAATTGCCGCTCTCCACGGAACGATCTCGGCCGAACGAATCCAGGCGGAAACATCCGCCCACATTCAATGCCTCAAGCAGCTGAGCGATAACGCTTTCGGCGAATTTATCAAGCTCTTTGGCGGAAGAGAGACAAGACATAGACTTCCTTTAAGATCAGGGCAAAAAGGGCCGCAAGATTAAAACGAGGGTACCTGAAAAACGCTTAGTCATGGAGTTGTCCTGAAATCAACATCTATTTCTGACACCTCGGACAATAAAAGGCGCTGCGGTTGCCGGCGGCGACCCGTTTGACTGTGCTCCCGCACACGCCACATTGCTCCCCTTCTCTATCATAGACTGTCAGATGATTCTGAAACTCCCCGAAGCGGTCTTCGGCGTCGCGATAGTCTGAGAAGGAGGTGCCGCACCACTGGATCGCCTGCGATAAGAGCTTGGGCGTGATCTCGGCGATGCGGTCAACGCGGGCGCGCGTGAGTTTCAACGCCCTCGTGGTGGGCCGGACCCCGGCGCGAAAGAGGATCTCGTTCGCGTAGATATTTCCCAGACCGGCGACGACTCTTTGGTCGATGAGGAGGTCTCTGATCCTGCGCCGGGAGCTGCGCACAACGGAGAAAAGGTAATGACCGTCGAAGCCGGGATCGAACGGCTCCAATCCCAAACCTCGCATCTGGGGGAGAGAATCCAGCGCGGCCAGAGGAACCACGAGCGATAGACCGAAGCGGCGCGGATCGTGGTAGCGCAGCTCGTAGCCGCCCTCCAATTTGACCACGATGTGGTCGTGCGTTTCTCTCGGACGCCCTTCCTCCACCCAAAT
>JAHFAP010000057.1 GCA_023250495.1 Deltaproteobacteria bacterium
GCTCGAGCTGCTGCGCATCGAGCTGCGCGCCATCATGCAGCAGCTCGGCGCGCCGTCAATCAAGCATCTCACGCCGGCCATGGTGCGGCGGGCCTGAGAAGGCTGGGGGTCTTCCTCCAGAGGCGATGTGGAGTCAGACTTCTACGACTCAACAATTCTGCGAGAAACTTGACTACCAGCGTGGCTCTCTAATAGCTTTCGCTCATAGCTGGGATTTTCAGAGTGGCTTGACAGCGAACTCCGTTTCCAGCTAGTTCTTTCCACGAGCACGAGCCACGAACACGGCTCTTTTCACACAAGAGGAGCGGGACATGAGGACGAGAAGAGTGTTGTACTTAGGCGTCGTGGGAGTTGGCATCGCCGCGCTTTTGGCGATTTCGACGGACCGGCTGGGCGGGCAGCAAAGCGCAGAAGTCCGCATCGACGCCGACGACATCGGCGGCGTGGTCACCAGCGCGAACGGGCCGGAAGCCGGCGTCTGGGTGATCGCAGAAACCACCGACCTTCCCACCAAATTCGCCAAGATCGTGGTCACCGACGGTCAAGGGCGTTACCTGCTCCCCGATCTGCCGAAAGCCAATTACAACATCTGGGTGCGCGGCTACGGGTTGGTCGATTCGCCGAAGGTCAAAGCCGCGCCCGGCAAGATCCTCAATCTGAAAGCGGTGGTGGCGCCGAATGCGGCCGCGGCGGCGGAATACTATCCGGCAATCTACTGGTTGTCCATGCTCAAGATTCCGGAAAAGAGCGAGTTCCCCGGCACGGGACCAAAAGGTAACGGCATGCCGGAGAAGCTGAAAAGCCAGGGCCAGTGGTTGGCCGGCATCAAAACCCTCGGCTGCATGTCTTGCCATCAACTGGGCAACAAGGCGACGCGGACGATTCCGAAGGAGTTGGGCGATTTCAAAACCTCGCTGGAGGCGTGGCAGCGGCGTGTTCTGTCCGGACAAGCCAGCGAAATCATGATGCGCAACTTGAATGATCTCGAGCCTCACCGAGCCTTGGCGTTCTTCGCCGATTGGACCGATCGGATCGCCGCCGGGGAACTGCCCGCGTCGAAGCCGTCGCGGCCGCAGGGTGTGGAGCGAAACGTCGTCATCACGCTTTGGGACTGGGCGACGCCCAAGGCGTATTTGCACGACGAGATCGCCACCGACAAGCGCAATCCCACGGTCAACGCCAACGGCTTGATCTATGGCGCTCCCGAGGACAGCACGGATTTCGTGCCGATCCTGGACCCGGTGCGTCACAAGGCGAGCGAAGTGAAAGTTCCGGTCCGCGATCCGAACACTCCCGACACCATGTTCATCGCCATGTCGGACACGCTGATGCTGGCGCCTTCGCCCTACTGGGGAGCGGAACGCGTTTGGAAAAGTCAGGCCAGCGTTCACAACCCGATGTTCGATGAAAAGGGGCGGGTCTGGCTCACGACTAGAATTCGTCCGCCGGGCAATCCGGCCTTCTGCAAGAAAGGCTCGGACCATCCATCGGCGAAGCTGTTCCCGCTCGAAAGGGCCGGGCGCCATGTCGCCATGTACGATCCGAAAACCAAGAAGTTCACGCTCATCGACACCTGCTTCAGCACGCACCATTTGGTTTTTGCCGAGGATGCCAACAATACGCTGTGGCTCAGCAGCGGCGGCGCGGCTAGCGGGGTCTTAGGCTGGCTGAACACGAAGATGTTTCTGGAGACCGGCGACGAGCGGAAGGCACAGGGTTGGACGGCGCTCGTCCTCGACACCAACGGCAACGGCAGGCGCGACGAGTATGTGGAGCCGAACCAGCCGGTCGATCCGACTAAAGACAAACGGATCGTCGCGGGCTTCTACGGCATCGGCGTGAGCCCGGTGGACGGTTCCATCTGGGGTTCGGTGCTGAGCTTTCCCGGCGCAGTCGTCCGGCTGAGTCCCGGCGACAACCCGCCGGCGACCGCTTTGGCGGAAATCTACGAGGCGCCGTGGAACGAACCTAGGGCGGCTGTGAATGGGTATGGGCCGCGCGGCATGGACATCGATCGCAACGGCGTCGTCTGGCTGCCGCTGGCGAGCGGCCATCTCGCCAGCTTCGACCGGCAGAAGTGCAAGGGGCCTCTCAACGGCCCGACCGCGACGGGAAAGCACTGTCCTGAAGGCTGGACGCTCTATCCATTTCCCGGACCGCAGTTTCAGAGCGTGACCGACTCGGGCAGCGCGCTCGCCAGCTATTACACCTGGGTGGATCAGCACGACACCTTCGGGTTGGGCCGGAACGTGGCGTTCGCCACGGGCAATACTACCGATTCGCTGGAGGTCCTCGTGGACGGGAAGTTTATCACCCTTCGCGTCCCCTACCCCATGGGCTTCTCCGCCAAAGGTCTGGATGGGCGCATAGACGATCCGAATGGAGGCTGGAAGGGCAAGGGAGTGTGGTCGGCCTACGCCGGAAGAGCGACCGCTCACATCGAAGGCGGCAAAGGAACGAAGCCCAAGGTCGTGAAGTTCCAGCTTCGCCCCGATCCGCTGGCGAAGTGAAGGGATCACGATCTACGAACACGTTTCACGGTTTCCCCTCGCGCCTCATGGCTCACGCCTTTCATCGTCGGCGCGCTGTTCTGCTTGTCGTCCTTCCACGTGCTAATTCCGATGATAGACCCCGCGATCCTTCCGCGCTTCTGCCATTAACCACTGCCAGCATTACTGGGCTACTACACTCGGCAACGTTCTCATTGACAGGGAGCATCGGTGTGTACTACACCGGCAGCCGTCGGGAACAAAGGAGGATTTGAGATGAAAGGCTCCTGTGACTGCTTGTCGTTTCATTCGCGCGCAGTGCGCGATATAAAGATCACCCTTGCCGCGCTTGCGCTGCTCATATTTTCCTCCCCGTCATTGATAGGCGCGCAAGCGCTGAAAAAAGTGCCCCTGCCCTTCTCGCCGATTGGCTTGAGCAGCTTACCGTTGTTCGTGGCGAAGGAAGCCAGGTTGTATGAAAGGAACGGTATCGATGTCGACGTCATTTTTGTCGGCGCCTCCTCGGTTCTTTTCCAATCGATGCTCTCCGGCGCCGCGGACCTGGCGGGCTCGGGCGGGCCGGCGATCATCTCAAATGTGTTGCAAGGCGGCGACATCATTCAAGTCGCGGCGACGCTGCCTCGCTTCACGCAATCCATAATGGTGAAACCCGAGATAAAAAAGCCGCAGGATCTCGCCGGTAAGAAAATCGGCGTGAGCCGTCTGGGCACGGTGACTCATTTCGCTTTGCAAACGGCGCTCGACGCTTATGGAGTGAAAGGGGTCACCATCTTGCAAATGGGCGGTCAACCGGAGGAAGCATCTGGGCTGGTTCGAGGCGTCATCGATGGAGCCGTGGTCTCACCGCCGTACAATTTTCAATTGAGGCGCCAGGGATTCAACGAAGTCGTGTCGCCAAACGATTTGCAGAAGTTCGGCGCTGACTTTATCACCAACGGGATCGCCGCACGCAGGGCGGCCGTGGAAAAGGATCGCGACCCGTTGATCCGTCTGATCAAGAGCGTGGCCGAGGCAACGAAGGTGATCCTCACCGACAGAGAATTTACCAAAAAAGTGATGAACAAATGGATGCCCATGAAAGACCAGGATCTCGTGGAGCGGATTGTCAGTTTTGCCGGTGAAAGCTTCGCGAAAGAGCCGTTCGTTCCTGAAGGCGCGATTCGAGCCATCGTAAAAGAAATGGCCCAGGCTAATCTAATCGATGCGAAAGCCGCCGCCAACACGCCAATGACAGCTTATTATGACAACCGTTACGTCGATGAATTGAAGCGGTCAGGGTTCTTCAATCAGCTTTGGAAGTAATTGAGGGGGGAGCGATGCGGGCGGCGATTAGTACAGGATTGTTGTCGTGACTTTTATTTCATCCCTCATACTCTCGTTCTTATCCTTTCACCCCCTCCGCCTCACGGCTCACGTCTCCCGTCTCACCATCGTCGCGCTGCTCTGCGTAAACTTCATCGAGGCCGGCCACGCCGCGGAGATGATCACGCTGCGCTACGGGCAAAATGCGGCCTCGACCGGCAGCTTGTCGTCCCTCCCCCTGACCGTCGCCGAGCGCAAGGGATTCTTCGTCCGCGAAGGGATCAATCTCCTGGTCGTTCCCATTCCCGGCGGCACGGACAGGATCGTCGCGGCGCTGGACAAGGGTGAGATCGACGCCGGCAAGAACGCCACTCCCTATATGATCCAGGCGGCGCTCAAGGGCTCCGACGCCGTGGCGATCGTCGCCCAGACCACCAATCCCGTCTACAGCCTGATCGTAAGAGCCGAGATCAAGAGCTTCGCCGACCTCAAGGGTAAGGTGCTGGGTTTGTCGACCCCCGGCGATACGATCACACTGGCGACGGTCAGACTGCTCGCCATGAAGGGCGTCAAAGCTGCGGATTACCGCGCCAAGTCCGTCGTCGGCACGGGAGCGCGCTTCGACTGCCTGAAATCCGGCGAGTGCGCCGCGGTGCCGATGGGGCAGCCGGAAGATCTGGGCGCGATCAAACAGGGCTTTCCAAGACTGGCTTTCACCTATGAGGCGGGAGCGGACCTTATATTCAACGTCGACATGACGCGGCGTGCCTGGGGAGAGAAGAACCAAGACACGCTGGTGCGGTTCGCGCGCGCCTTCGCCGCCTCCTACGAGTTCATCAACGACCCCAAGAATCGCGGCGAGGTCACAAACACGATCATAGAATCGCTGAAAGTTTCCGAAGAGATCGCGCGGCAGATATTCGCGCCTTACCTGGAGCCTGACAAAAACGTCCTGCCCAGGAGGGGCGAATTGAGCCTAAAAGCGTTCAATCAGGTGCTTCAGCTGATGGGCGAAGTAGGTGTCATCCCGACGCCGGTCCCGGCCGCGGAGCGCTTCATCGACCTCAGATACCTGAAGGCCGCCGGGATTCAATAGTTCCATCGTCGCGGCGACCGCCGGCCGACGACAGTTATGAGGGTCAGATCTTGGCAGGCTGTTGAAAATGACTCCGTTCATCTGGTTCGATAAACTCACCACAGGCTTCGACAAGCCTGTCCTGAGCAAAGTCGAAGGACTCAGGACGAACGGTAGAGGGGTCAAAAATGTTGACGAAACTACGTGCATGGTGAGCTTGTCGAACCATGCCAAATTGTCGAGTCATAGGTGATCCCGCGTTTTCCGCGATCGAAGGCTACGCCTAGGTAGTTTGTTCAGGAGGTATTCCTCATGAAGATGCGCCTTGTCGGCAGAACGGGTTGCAACCCACGGATGTGAATTTCATCCAGACCGGCGGCCAAGCCGAGAACCTCGCGGCGTTGCTGAGCGGCGCCGTCGATGCCGCCACCATGACAGGACCGTCGGGAGGCACGAGGGCGGCGGCCCAGGGTTTCCGCTACGTCGTGTACGGGCCCGAGCTCCGTATTCCTTTTGCGGCGGCGACGCTGGTGACGCGCCGGTCCGTGATGCGCGCGCGCGGGCCGGTTATCGAGAAGTTCGTGCGCGTCATGGCGGAAGGCGTGAAGATTATGTTCACGGATAAGGAATTGACTTACAGAGTTTTGGGAAAGCAGTTGCGAATCAGCGACCGAAAACTCCTGGACGCCGCCTACGAAGAGGAAATCAAGGTCATGGAACCCAGGCTGGAATTTAAGACCGAAGCCTTTCAGGCTATTCTCGATGAGACTGCAAGAGTCGACGCGCGAGCAAAAAAAATCAAGCCGCAAGACTTGATCGACCGCCGCTACCTTGACGGGCTGGAGAAAAGCGGCTTCTTTGACAAACTCTGGGCGGGAAATAAATAATTAAATGTCTGACACCAGCACTTGCTTCACCGGCCATAGGAGGGTGATATGAAGCAATCGCTATTTGCTGTCATTTTGATTCTCTTTGGCGCCTCGGCTTATGCCCAAACCCCTTTCTATCAGGGGAAGACGATCAAAATTATCGTCGGCACCCCTCCGGGAAACCTCTATGACCTGTGGGCCCGCCTCGTCGTCGCCCATATGGGGAAGCACATTCCAGGAAACCCCGATTTCATCGTCCAGAATATGCCCGGCGCAGGGCATGTGGTCGCGGCCAACCATCTTTTTACCGTCGCCAAACCGGATGGTTTGACTCTGATCGGCTCCATCATCCCGTCCCTCTATCTCAACCAGCTAGTGGGAAGAAAAGAGATCCAGTTTGACTGGGCTAGATTTACTTGGATCGGCTCGCCGGCTACCGGAGATTCCCAGATGTATATGCGCGCCGACACTCCTTACAAGACAATCGAAGATGTCCGGGCCGCCAAAGAGCCGCCTAAATGCGGCGCGACTGGGGTCACGGGTCCGGATTCTTATCTGCCCAAGCTGTTGCAGGAGATCTTGGGCGCCAGATTCAATATCGTCGCAGGCTATCCGGGAGGAACCGATATCGACCTCGCAGTCGAGCGAGGCGAGATTCACTGCCGCGCTTTTACCATCGAGGCTTTCTTTGGCCGCGAGCCTTATACCACGTGGCGCAAGAAGGGGTTTGTCCGAAACCTCTTCCAAACAGGCAACAAGCGAGATCCAAGACTGCCTGACACTCCCACCGTGGCTGAACTCATGAACCACTACAAGACGCCCGATGCCGGTCGACGTCTCGCTAGGGTGCTGCTCGCGGCCGGCGACATGGGACGACCCATGCTCGGACCTCCCGGTGTTCCGGCGGATCGGCTCAAAATTCTCCGCGAGGCTTTCGGAAAGACGATGAACGATCCGCAGTTCCAAGAGGAAGTGAAGAAGAGAAACTACGAGTTCGATCCGGTCAGCGGTGAAGAGCTTGAGAAAATGGCCAAAGAAATCACAACCCAGCCGCCGGAGATCGTCGCGCGCTTAACGAGCGTGTTGGGAAACTAAGCGCGGAGAAACGGAAGGGGACAACCCACCTTTCCCTCCCGCCTGTTGCCTGATGGCTCACGCCTCACGCCTTCTTCGTTCATGGACTTCCGAAGAGACCGATCAGACCTGTCGCGCCCTTGGTGTGGCCGGTCAATTTAGCGAAGAGCTCGTCCCGAGTGAGACCCGGCGGCAGTTCTGCCGGCTCCAGATCGGTGGCGATCAGCGTGAACGTATAATGGTGCGGCGCCCCCGCAGGCGTGCAAGGTCCCATATAGGTCGCGGCTCCTTGAGTGCCCTTGCCGCCGACGTATTTAGGCGACGGCTTGCTGGTCTCGCCTTCCGCGAACCCGGTCACCGAGGCGGGAATACCAAAAGTCGGGCGTCCAACCAAAAGGACGTTGTGAAATTAGTATCACGTGCCCGGAACAAGGCACGAATCCTTCCTTGACGGGGTAAAAGGATTTCACTAACGTCAGGACTGTTTCTCAATCACCAAATCAGCGGAGGATACGATGAGAACGAAAATTTCCATTTTGTTTGTCCTGCTGATCGCTGTCGCCGTGAAATCCGCGCCGGCCGCGCAGACGCCGACCAAAGTCACGATGACCACCGGCTCGTTCAGCGAGCGGGAGGCCGCCATGTTCGTGGCTCAAGACCAAGGCTTCTTCCGGCGCTATGGCTTGGAGTTGACGTTCGTCCATGTCCGCAGCGGTCCCGTCGGCATGGCTGCTCTCGCGGGAGGCGACTCACAGCTCCACGAGGGCTCCGTCACCGGCGCGGTGCTCGGCGCCGCCGCGGAAGGGACCGACCTGGTATTCGTTGCCGGCATGATTAATAAACTCATTGGCAACATCATGGCGTCGCCGAAAATCAAGACTCCTTCGGACTTGAGGGGCAAAGTTATAGCCGTTACCAGCGCTAGCGGAGGCAGTTGGATGTTTACGACCCTGGCCCTGGAGTATTGGGGTCTGGACGCCAAGCGTGACGGAATCACCTTTCGCATCCTCGGGGACGAATCGGTGCGCAGCCAAGCGCTGCTTACCGAGACCATCGCGGCAACGCATCTCGGATATACCTTTGCGGCGCCCCTCAAAAGCCGGGGCTTTACCAACCTTGGCGACCTGGCCCAACTGCCCATCCCCTTCCAAAGCACGGGAATCATGACCAAACGCAGCTTCATCAACTCCTCGCCGGAAGTTGTGGAAAAGGTTTTGCGCGGCATAGTTGACTCCATGGCTTTCATTGCCCAACCGGAAAACAAGGCGGCGGTGCTCAAGAGCTTGGCCAAGGGACTCCGTCTGCCGAAGGTGGAGCTGGCCGTGGAGGGTTACGAGAGCCTGCCCATGCTGTACGACCGGCGCATCTACCCCACGGTTGAAGGCGTGCGCAACGTTATCCGACTCCTTGGCTTGACCAACGAAAAGATCCGCCGGCTGAGAGCGGAAGAGCTGGTCGACGATCGCTTTGTGAGAAAGCTCGAGAAGGAAGGGCTGTTCCAATAGAGATATGCGTCAACGTCGGGGAAAACGATGGGTAAGATAACACGGATCGCGATTCTTTCTTTTGTTTCTTTCATCCTGTCCCATTCTATGTGTCCGAAAGCTTTTTCCGCCGACGGCTCCGATAAACTGACCCGCGTCCGGATCGGTTTGGCGGCCAGAAGCACCACATCCATGCCCTTTTTCGTCGCTCGGGAGCGCGGCTTTTTCCGCGAGGAAAGTTTGGAAGCCGAGCTGATCGTGATGCAGGCGATCCAAACGATTCAGGCGATGCTAGGAAAAAGCACGGAATTCGCTTCCGCAACCGGGACGGCCGTCAGCTCCGCCGTGAGCGGCGCGGAGATCAAAGTGATATTGGCCGTAACCGACCGTCCGTCGTTTGATCTTATTGTCCAGCCCGACATTACGAGCGTTCAACAATTGCGCGGCAAGAGAATCGGCACCGGGGGAGTCGGCTCGTTGTCGGAAATCCTCTCTCGCCGGGTTTTAATCGCCCACGGGGTGCGTCCCGACGAGGTTGCAATTCTTACCATGGGCACCAGCCAACTGACTTACTTGGCCCTGAAAGCCAAAACCATCGATGCAACGATGCTGCAGATGCCGTTGACGTTCACGGCTCAAGATGAGGGCTATCGCAAACTCGTTGACGCGGGCACCGTTTATCGGTCCGTCCAGGGCGGACTTGCGACAACCAAATCGGTCCTCTCCCAGCGACCTGACCTGGTGACTAAGGTTGTCCGCGCCGTTCTGCGGGCGATCCGTCTGATCAAAGCCGACAGGAACTACAGCATTGATTTTATCAAGGGACCTTGGCTGGACATCGGCCGGGATCGCGAACGTATTGCCGCGCGAGTGTACGATGTTGCGGCCCCGGGGCTTCTGGAGACCGGGTCGGTCAACGAAGATATTCAGCGGCAAATGATCGCGGACGCGGCGCTTCGAATCAAGCCATCACAGCCGGTGCTTCCCGACCAAGCGTTCGACTTTAGCGTCGTCCATAGAGTCGGTGAAACTTTAAAATAGTTCAGTCGTTTCCCGTGTTGAAGGGTAAAGCCGAAAAAGGCTGCGGGCGAGTATTCGTATAGCCCGTGAATATTATGACACAAAAGTGACGATCAGAGTTGGCGAGTGTAGGTAATTTTCAGTGAGTGGAAAGTTACCACGGAAGCGAGGCGCGCTTATGAAGATCCGATCCTTATTCTGTGTCACCGTCCTATGGCTTCTTTACTCCATTCCCGTCACCCTCTTAGCCGCCTCCGCCGCACCGCCAAGGGTAGTGATCACGCCGGCGAGCTTCAGCGACCGCGAGGGCATGCTGGTCGTCGCGCACCATCAAGGCTTTTTTCGCAAATACAACTTAGATGCGCAGCTCGTGTTGATGCCCAACGCGCCGCTCGCCCTGTCGGCCTTGGCGGCCGGTGATTCGCAGTTTTACTACGGCACCACCTCGGGCACGAGCTTAGGGGCGGTTTTGAACGGCCTCGACGGTGTTTTCATCGCCGGCTTCATCCACAGACTGGTCGGCGCCTTCGCCGTCGGCCGCGACATCAAAACGCCCGCGGATTTGAAAGGCAAGAAGATCGGAGTGGCGAGCCTCGGCGGCGGCAACTGGATGTTCACCATGCTCGCGTTCGAACATTGGGGCATCGACCCCAAACGCGACAACATCACTTTTAGAATCATCGGCGATACCGGCGTGCGGGCGCAATCCATCGCCACCGGCGTCATCGACGGCTCGTTGTTGGGTTACACCCACGCCGCGATTCTCCGGCGCCAGGGCTTTCCGACTCTCGCCGACGTGGCGGAGCTGAATATTCCGTTTCAGGACAGCGGGCTCTTCACGCGCAAAAGTTTCCTTGTGCAACACCCGGAGACCGTCGAAAGCGTGCTTCGCGCGCTAGTGGAAGCGATCGCGTTTATCCAGCAGCCCGATAATAAAACCGCCGTGCTGAAGAGCCTGGCGCAATGGCTGCGCCTGCCCAAGCCGGACGATGCTTTGGAGGGTTACGATTTCATGCGCAAGATGTATACGCGGCGCATTTATCCCAACCTAGACGGTATCCGCAACAGCATCCGGGTGTTGACTCTCACCAATGAAAAATTCGGCCGGCTGAAAGCGGAAGATTTGGTCGACGATCGGTTTGTGAGAAAGCTCGAGAAGGAAGGGCTGTTCTAATGGAGATACGCGTCAACCCCCTTTTTCTTTTCCCGAGTCACGGCTTTTATCCGACTCTTGCCTCAAACCTCACGCCTAAATGCCGCCGGGACTCAGTAGCTCCATCGTTGCGGCGACGGGCAAGGCGCGGTAAATTATGCCTAAATCAAGTATAATGCCCCTGGAAACTGTCCCAAGGTCGTGAAGTTCCAGGTCCGTCCCGACCAGCCGGCGAAGTGAAGGGCTGCGATAAGTCAGCGCCGGCGGCGCCCAGCTCGGTCGCCTGGATCTAGTTGAAAGCTTATTGTGCCGACAATCAGCGTATTTTTTGGTATCATCATCCGTATGTTTTACCGGGACCATAGCCCTCCCCATTTTCATGCGGAGTATCAGGGACAAAATGCTACTTTCGATTTCGATGGCAAGCTGCTTGAAGGTGAGATGGAATCCCGTACCGCCAAGGAACTTATCAGGAAGTGGGCGCGGATGCATAAAGCGGAGCTAAGCAAGAATTGGGAGAACATGCGACAGAGGAAGGGCTTCATGAGAATCGAGCCCCTAAAGTAGGAGGATACATGCTGCCGTCAGTCACAAAGGCAAAGTACGTTAAAGACTACCTCATTGAAGTGAAATTCAATGACGGTACGAAAAAGATTATCGATTTCGAAGGTTGGCTTAGTGGTCCAGTTTTCAAACCTTTGCGGAATAAGGATTACTTCAAGAAATTTTTCATAGATGGTCCCACCATCGCCTGGCCGAACGGTGCCGACATTGCGCCAGAAACATTGTACGCAGCAGCGGCAGTTGAGGTTGGCCCGAACCAGAAAATACGGCGCACGGCTTGATAGTAAAGTAACCTCTTTCAGTTGAGCACTATGGCGTACAAGGCAAAGAAGAGCGAGCACGCGGGATCCAAAAAAGGCCGCGGCGCGTTCTATGGCCGCAAGACGGAGGCGAAGAAAGCGAGCAATCGGCGTCGCCGCGAAGATGACAAACGTGCGGCCTTAAACGATGGCACATCACAAGCGTAAGCGTCCAAAGAATCGTCGGGCTGGTTGCCTCCTCTGCAAGCCGTGGAAAATGAACGGCTTCGCCAAGGACAGGGCGGACGCCGAACCCTTCTCTGATCACCGGCGCCGGTATTACGCTGACAGAGAGCTGCAACAGGGGGGAAGCAAGTGTCATCCCGACGCGGCTCCCACCGCCTCTCGCTTCATGTCTTCCGCCTAACTGTTGCCTGATGCCTCACGCCTATTTCTGTTGCCTATCGCCTACTGCCTAATGCCTATCGCTTTTTTGACTTCCCCAAAGCTCCGCAATCCGCTGGTCGCGGCCGCAGCCGATGCGGTAGGCCTGATAGCGCGCCGGGTTTTTCAGGTGGAAGTCCTGGTGATACTCCTCGGCGGGATAGAACTGCGAGGCGGAGAGAATTTGGGTCACGATGGGTTGTTTGAAGCGGCCTTGCAGAGCTGACTTGGACTTTTCCGCCAGACTCTTTTGCCCCTCGTCATGATAGAAGATGGCGGTGCGATACTGGTTTCCCATATCGCAAAATTGCCCGTTGGCCGTGAGCGGGTCGATGTTGTGCCAGAAGGCGTCGAGCAGTTTTTCGTAGCTGACTTTTTTCGGATCGTAGGTAACCTGCACGGATTCCGCGTGGCCGGTGCGGCCGGTAACGACCTGCTCGTAGGTCGGGTTCTTTTTGGCGCCGCCGGTGTAGCCGGAGACGGTCGAAAGCACGCCTTCGACTTTGTCGAAGAAGCGCTCCACGGACCAGAAACAGCCGCCGGCAAAAGTCGCTTTGGCGGTTTGAGGGCCGCTGCCGCTCTCAGCTGCGGAAGCCATCTCACCCAAAGCAAGAACCACCGCGCCGGCTAAACAAAGCGCGTTCATAACTTTCCGTATGTTCATCGTACCCCTCCGAAGCGGAATCTCATCCGGATCAAATCACCTTTCACCCCTCTTTTGCAATAGCCGCGTGAAAAAACAGCAACTGCGAATCACGTAATCGCGATCCGCAAGTCGGGCGTGGACCGGCCGGTATAATTTCACATTTGCGCAATTGCGCAAACGTGATAAATGAGCCGCATGGAAGAACGGGCCTACAGGCAATCGCGCCTCTGCCGTCTCTTGGGCAACCCCTTAACCTTTTCCATTGTTCACCTGTTGGCGGAAAATAAAGACATGAGCACCAGTCAGGTCGCGCGAGGCGTCGGCCGCAGCGTGTCGCGAGTAAGCCACGTGTTGGGGGCACTACGGATGACGGAGGTCGTAAGATATGAGACAGATGGGAAGCAGGCCAGATACCGGCTGAAGCACCCCCGTGAAATCCGGCAGATCCTCAGCGCTCTGGAGAAATTTATCGACTCGGCCTCCCCTTCCCGGTAGTAGTTGCTCATTTGCGCAATTGAGCAAACGTGACAAGGTTGATCGTGCCGATACGGAGCGCCAGATTTTGTTTTGGCCCGAGGGACAAGGCCGTTAAGAAAGGTTAAGGTTCTTGAAACGAACGTTTTTGAAAAGCGCGGCAACCGCTGGATCGTCGGCGCGCTGCGGAAGAGATCTCACCCAAAGCAAGAACCACCGCGCCGGCTAAACAAAGCGCGTTCAAAACTTTCCGGATGTTCATCGCCCACCTCAGAAGCGCAATCTGATCCGGATCAAATCACCTTTCACCCCTCTTTTGCAATAGTCCGTGAAAAAGGGCAATCTGGACATCAGATAACCGAATTTCTCAAAGGTAACAGGCTTTCAGAGGCCTGCCAGTTGCAGTGCAAGACCTGACCCTCGACCCGCTCGCTAATTTCAGTTCCCTCCGGAGATAATAAAGTAGATTGCCATTGGAGTAAAAAGGAGTTTGGGGGGCCGGACATTGTCCGGCCCCCTACGACTCTCTCACCATTTACTGCACCATTGGGCTGGCGACGGAAGCGGCTTCCTCGCCAATCTTCTTGAGATGATCAGTAAGTCCACACCGATCTCGGAGAAACCGGATTGTTCCGTCAAATGCTTGTCGGTTTGACCGCGGGCTGATGACCTGAACTACGCGTTTATTTTCCTCCTCCTTCTCCACAACACTCCCGATCACCGTTCCCCAGTCCCTGACGTTTGTACGGCGCCAATCGAGTTTGGCTTCCCCGATTCGGGCGATCATTGCCCTGCGTTCGGTTGAGTCCTCAACCTTCGTGTATAGGTCATAGCCGATAACCCCCAGGGCTTGTAGCGCCGGACTTGAACGGAAGAGATACACCTCTCGCCCAGGAACGACAGTCCAGTTAGGGAGAACCCTGTTCAGCTCAGTGATGTATTCAAAGAGCCATTTTTTTAAGTCAGCGTGCGTCTCCTTTGTGAGGTTTGGGTTTCTGATGGGGTTTTTATCAAGACCTCGTCGTCCCTCACAGAACCCCCTGGTGAAGCGGAAAAGCGCAGAGTGGGTTGCAAACTCTTTAGCCCCTGCAGCCAAAGCGTCCTTCACTTCGTTCACGCCGCCAGCGTTTTTGATGACCCTATGCTCGCGGAGATCCTTAGCTAAGAGGTTGTGCAGGTCACGGCTGTCAACCGCCAGCGCCTTGGTCACCTTCACGACGGTGCGAAGATAATTTTTGTCGTGG
>JAHFAP010000244.1 GCA_023250495.1 Deltaproteobacteria bacterium
GCCGGCTGCAACTCAGAGAGCCGCAGCGGAAGTGGTCGGAGAAGTCCTTCAACGGCTCTCCGCCTTGGATGCCGTTGGTGAAAAGATTTCGCTGACGCACTTTCTCCAGACCTATCAGCATTGGTTGGAGCGCGCCTCGGTTCCGTTCACGGACGGGAACGTCAAAGGAGTGGCGGTTCTGGATGCCATGGCGGCCAGGGGAATTTCCTTCCGCGCGCTTTTCATTATCGGCCTCAACGAAGGGCTCTTTCCCCGGACGATCCGCGAGGACGCCTTTCTCCGGGATCGCGAGAGAGATCTGTTGGAGACTGTGCTCGGATATAAGGTAGCGACCAAGCTCGGCGGATTCGATGAAGAGCGGCTGCTGTTTACTCTGCTCGTCGGAGCGGCCAAGGAGAGGCTCTACTGTCTCCACCAAAGAAATGATGAGAGCGGCAGACCACTCGCACCTTCCTGGTATCTCGACGAGTTGTGCCGCGCCCTCGGCCGGGAGAAAATCAAAAAGATCATCATTCCCCGTGGTGTGGTGGAAAAGGAAGCTCTCGAGCCTTTCGACCGGCAAGAGCTGCTGCCTCCTCGCGAGCTGGCGATCCGGCTGATTCTGACGTCGAAGGATCCCACGCCTCTCGTCGAGCTCTGTTTGCCGTCTCCCTCTCTCTACCGGCGCGGCAGCGAGGCGATAAAGCAGCTGGAAGCGGTCACGGATCGTCTCGCCGAGCATGACGGAGTCGTGGGTCCTGTCCCCGACTATTGGAAGCGAATTGTCGAAGAAGGACTCTCTCCCAGTTCCTTAGAGGGGTATGCCCGCTGTCCCTTCCAGTTCTTTGCCCGGACTCTGCTCGGGTTAGAGCGGCTCAAACGGCCCGAAGAAGTTACGGGCCCCGGTGCCGCCGACGTTGGACAGATCATTCATTCGATTCTGAAGTCATTTTACCACGAACTCCTCGACCGTAAATTTTTCCTCTCGAAGGAAAAATCCGTGGATACCCCTTCGACAAGCTCAGGGCAGGCCGCGGCGATCCTTAGAGCCGTGACGCAAAGAGTCTTTCTCGACTTCGAGCAGAATAATCCCGTCGGTTATCCCCTCGCCTGGGAGATCCTCTGCGAAGGGGTCGCGACACTTCTTGAACAAGCGGTTGCCCAAGATCTTAACGAGCTTTCCCAGTCCGGATATCGGCCCGTCGCCTTCGAGCGTGAGGCCACGGATCGGCTGCCGGAGAGCTGGCCGAGCCCTTTAAGCGGACTCACCATCCGCGGGCGCATGGACCGCATCGACTACCGGCCGGAAGAGAACCGTTATCGCGTTATCGACTACAAGTTTAAATCCGCGAAGTCTCGACAGTCTGCAGACAAAGATCTGCTCCGCGCCGCCTTGCGCGGCCAAAGACTCCAGCCGCCTTTCTATCTGCTCCTGGGAAAGACGCAGGCCGCTCATCAAGCGTCCAAGAGCGCAGAGGCTTCTGTCGAGGCCGCATTCTATTTTCTCGCGCCTCAATGGTCCGAAGGTCCTCTGGTCGTCGAGAGTGTGCCCGGCGACGCCTGGGAGGGACGGTCCGGCAGCGCTCTCAAAGAGACCGTCGCCTTCCTCGCGGCAGCGATCCGCCAGGGGCTTTTTTTCATTCAACCGGCTGACTACTGCCGGTATTGCGAGGTCTCAGAAGCATGCCGAAAAAATCACCGCCCGACCATGTGGAGAGTTGAGAGAGATCCGAGGAGCAAAGCTCATTTGGACCTCAGAGACAAAAAGGCTGAATAGCGATGACCACGACGACCCCAACGACACAGTTGCCTGACGCCTCAGAGCGAGAGCGCGCTGCAACCACTTTCGACCGCAACGTCGTGGTGACGGCCGGCGCGGGCACGGGAAAGACCCGGCTGCTGGTAGACCGGCTGGCTCATCTCCTGATGCGCGATCCAGAAGTGAAGTTGACGCAGATCATCGCCCTCACCTTCACCAACAAAGCGGCCAACGAGATGAAGATCCGGCTGCGCGAGCGGCTGGAATCCTATCTCGCCGCGCGCTTGGATAGGGAGCCGCTGAGTCCGAAAGAGGAAGAGACTCAGAGCGAGCTGCGCTCTCTCATAGAGAGATACCATCTCTCCAAGGAGCAATTGGATCGCCGCGCCCTGGAGGCCTTACGCCAGATCGAGAGGAGCGAGATCGGAACCATCCATAGCTTCGCCGCGACCCTGCTTAGGCTCTATCCTATGGAGAGCGGCGTCGATCCGCAGTTTATTGAAGACGACGGGACGCGCTTCGAACGTCTCTTCAACGAGCTGTGGGGGCTGTGGCTGGATCAGGAGCTTTCTCATCAAGCGGCCCGGCAAGACGACTGGAAGAGGGTTTTGAGAAAAGTTCGCCTGGATGAGATAAGAGAACTTGCCTCTTCCCTCTGCTCCGAGACCGTGGATCTTCAACGGCTCAGCGCCCTCGCGCGCGAGGGAAAGACTCCCGAGCCGATTCTCGCGTGGCTGAAATCCCTGGAGGAAAGAGCCTCTTTGCTCCTACAGCACCACCCCGAAAACCGGAGCAACGAAAAACTGCTGCGCGCGTCTCACGCGATCCTGCAAAGATTTCTGCGCCCCGCACACGACGACGTTGAAACCGACGGGGATTCGCTTTCGGGCAGCATCAACAAAAAACTCAAGGGATGGCCGGAGGAAGATGTCGAAGAAGCGCAGGAAATCGTGCGCGCCGCCAAAGCCCTGTGTCAGGTGGATGATTCCTTGAGCTGCTGCCTCTGCGATCTTCTCATCCCGTTCGCGGAGAACTTTCGTGAGGCCTTCACTCGACAAGGGATGATCTCTTTCGACGGCCTGCTCGCGCGCGCGCGAACTCTTGTGCGCGACCATCCGGCGGTCCGCGAGGAGCTGAAGCGCCGCTTCAAGGCGATCCTCATCGACGAGTTCCAGGACACCGATCCGATCCAGTACGAGATCCTCATCTATCTGGCTGAAGATATAGGGCAAAAGGCCGCAGACTGGAGAAAGGTCAGGCTCACTCCAGGAAAGATCTTTGTGGTGGGAGATCCGAAGCAGTCTATTTACGCCTTTCGCCGCGCCGACATCGAGGCCTATCTCGAAGTCGTGGAGAAAATCATCAAGGCCCAGAACGGCATCGAATGCCGTCTGACCACCAACTTCCGGAGCCATGGAAACATTCTCGACGTCGTCAACGGAGTCTTCGACCGGCTGATCCAATCGCGGCAGGGGCTGCAGCCCGCCTATGTCGCGATCCAACCTGCTCCTTTAAGCGGCAATGGAAACGCCCGGCAAAGTTCCCTTCCCTTCCGCAACGTGACCATTCGGAAAGTCCAAGGCCAAAGCGAACAACTCAACACCGACTTGGCGCGCAAACTTGAGGCTGAGAGTTTGGCCCGATGGCTCGACGAAGAGGTTCTGGGCAAGGCCGAGATATTGGATGAAGAGGGAAGAACCACGCTCGTTCAACTGAAGCATGTGGCCATACTTTTGCGAAAATTGACGGACGTGCATCACTATCTGGAGCCGCTCCGCCGAAGAGGTTTGCGCTACGTGGTCGAGGGAGAGAGACACTTCTATGCGGTCCAAGAGATCATCGATGCCGTAAATCTGCTCCGGGCGGTAGAGAATCCTCACGACAAGCTGGCTTTGGTGGGCGTCCTGCGCTCGCCGTTAGGCGGTTTCACAGACGCTGAGATTTACGAGCTCCATCGCCAACGGCTCCTGGATTACCGCACGGCAGATCGCCTCAAAGAAAACAAGAAAAAGCCGTTCTTGGACGTCAAGGAGCTTTACGAGCTGCTTTGCCGACTTCACCAAGAGACTCGAACTCTCCCTGTAGGTGAGGCGGTAGCCCACATCTTCGACAGCGCTCCGGTTCACCTGTTAGCAGCCAGCTCCTTCCATGGAGAGCAGGCGGTGGCCAATTTGGAGAAGCTCCGTCAACAGGCCGAGCTCATGGGGAAAGAAGGGTTGAGCACCCTCAAAGAGATCATCGCCGGACTGGAGTCGAAAGTCCTCGAGATAAAGGAAGAAGCGGAGAGCGCGCTGGCGGAAGAAAACCTGGACGCAATCAGAATTCTCAGCATTCACAAATCCAAGGGGCTGGAATTCCCGGTGGTCGTGCTGGCGGGATGCCACACGGCGCCGAATCAGGCCGGCGAGAGAGATCCGGCAGCCTTGCACGATTGGTCTACGAATCTGGTGGGGTTGCGCACGGCGTCTTACTGGAGTTTGGCCGGACTCTACGTCGCCGAAAAGTCGCGGCGCCGCGAACAAGAAGAGCAAAAGCGGGTCCTCTATGTCGCCATGACCAGGGCGCGCGAGCACTTGATGATCTCCTGTGCCCCGACGGAAAGAGGATCCCGCGGGAGCCATCTCTCGATGCTCGAAGAAACTCTCAACCAGGACATTACCGCCACGGAAGAACCACATGTCGTCGCCGCCGGCGACGGAACGATCGAGCTGCGAGTGGTCCAGGAAAGTCTTAGCCCTCCGGGAAGAGCCCGTACGACAAAGCAGGAGGCGCCATTGCGGATCGATTGGAAATCCTACGCACAGCTCTGGCGGCGCCGCGCCGAGGAATGTGAATCGGCTCTGCGAACGCCGCTCTTTCTTAGCCCAACTCTCCTGAAACGGCGAGAGGCGGAGCTGACTGAGGGCCTTCGCCAAACAGAAAAAGTTGCGATCTCCTCGGAGCTTTCCCTCGTGATCGGAGATTTGGCCCATCGCTTCCTGGAGGATTGGAACTTCGGCGACGATCCGGCCAAGTTTCGAGCGAGGCTGGAGCCGTTCTTGGA
>JAHFAP010000058.1 GCA_023250495.1 Deltaproteobacteria bacterium
GCAAACTACGCGGGGAACCGGAACAGCAAAGCGGAAGCCCGGTTGCTACGCTCACTGGGAGAGCGATAGTCAATTACTCAGGCCTGACCCCAGCATCCTGACCCCAGCATCCCCGTTGTAGGGAAATGTTGGGAACTGAGCGAATCGGAAGAAATCCGGGGACATAATACTGATTCTCGTATTCCCTCTTAGCCGGTGCCCTGGCCTTGTTGGACTTGAAAATAGTAATATGTCCCAGGAATTCCATACAGCCTCGTTAGACGCCCGACTGGCGGAAAGTCTGTAATTGCGGTATGAAGTTTGAATGGGACCCTCGTAAAGCGGCGCTGAATTTAGCAAAGCACGGGGTTTCCTTTGAAGAGGCGACAACCATATTCCGCGATCCCCTTTCGGCCACTGCCGCTGACCCCGACCATTCCGTCGGTGAAAGGCGATTCATCACCTTTGGGCTCTCGTCGAAAGGGAAGTTGCTTGTTGTTTCACACACCGAGCGCGGCGAAAGCATCCGAATGATTAGTGCCCGACGCGCAACAAAACAGGAGAGGGAAATTTATGAAGAAGGGTAAATCCGAACTCAACGATTGGCTGCGACCGGAATATAAACGGTCTGATCTTAGAGAGTTGGTGCGCGGCAAATATGCAAGCCGTATTCGCACCTCCACAAATGTTATCGTGCTCGACCCACAAGTGGCGAAGGTTTTCCCCAATGATGAAGCCGTGAACAATGCCCTTCGCGGGCTGATGAAACTCGCCCGTTCCTCGGCTCGCGTAACATCGCGCTCAGCTCGGACACGCGCCAGAGCCGCGCGTGCCGGCTAACTTTGGCGTTAAGCAGTCGTAGCAATTTGCGCTATGCGGTACCTGGATTAACACGGATGAAGCAGCATAAAAGACAACTGGCGATCTGTATCCGAAACAAGGGAGCCGAGGATTTAGAGATCCGGAAGGTTTACCGGGTTCTGCCTGATGCGCGAGCTGCTAAAGATGGGCTCATCAGAGTCATTGATGAGTCCGGCGAGGACTACCTCTACCCAGCGGATTATTTTGTCCCGGTGGAATTGCCCCGCGAAGCCGAGCGGGCATTGTCACCAGCTCTGCGCTAGACCACGCAAGTATCGGTTAACCCCTCGCTCCAGACCAGCAAAGGAGGCTCTGCTTGCCGATGCGTGTCCTGCTCGATGAAGGATAAACAGCTATGGTCATCGATTGCCATTCTCATCTGGTTCCCAAGAGTTGGTTTCATCCGAAATCTCCGCCGGCGATTTTTAACATCGAGGGGTTGTTAGAGGAGCAAGACAAATCCGGGGTTGATCTCACCGTTTTCGGCAACAACTGGATCCGCACGCCTTCGGGCGTCGATTCGCTGGAGATCGTGAAGCAGTTCAACGAGTTCGCCGCTGAGGCGACGAGCAAATACCCCGGCCGCCTTCTCGGCCTGGCGTCGTCGGTCCCTTTTGGCGACGACCGGATGTTGCGAGAGACGGAGCGCGCAGTCCGAGATTACGGGCTGAAAGGGATCATGGTCGGTTCCAGCGTGAACGGCGAGTACCTCGACTCTGCGCGCGCCTTGCCTTTTTTTGAACTCGTCACTGAGCTGAATGTGCCGCTCTTCATTCACCCGCCGCGCGTGACGATCGGCGCCGAAAAGATGGAGATCTTCCGCCTACCGGAAATGCTGGGAAGGCCCTTCGACACCACTCTATCTCTCGCCCGCTTCATCTTGACGGGAGGGCTGGAAAAATTTCCCAATCTCAAGCTCGTCTGCGCCCACGTGGGCGGCGCGCTGCCGATGCTTCCGGGAAGACTCGGATTCGGCTACGAGCTTCGGCGCGACATGAGCTTCGGTCCCTGGGAGCCGGATGTTTTGACAAAGCCGCCGGCCGCGTATATCCAGCAGCTCTATCTCGATACGGTAAGTCTTCACACGCCCGCGGTCCTCTGCGCCGTGCAAACCGTCGGCGCCGATCATGTCCTCTTTGGCAGCGATTTCCCGCCGGTCCCGATAGCTCTCAAGAGATCGGTGGAAGTCGTCGAGGCCTTGTCTGTCTCGGAAGAGGACAAAGAGAAAATCCTGGGAGGCAACGCCGCAAGGCTGCTGGGTCTCAGCGGGTGAAGTGAAAAGGAGGAACGATGCCAAGGGGACATCACGATATAGGAGGCACGACACGGGACGCGGGGCCGATCGATCGCACTGAGCACCAGCTCGAGGATTGGGAGATCCTCGCGGACGCGGTTAATCAGGCGCTCGGCGCCAGAGGAATCAAACGCACCGACGAGCTCCGGCGCGCGCGCGAAGAGATGGACTCGGAGCTCTACCGGTCACTCAGCTACTACGAGCGCTGGGGCGCCAGCATGGAAAACATTTTGATCGAGAAGAAAATCCTCACCCGGGAGGAGGTCGACCGGAAGGTCGCCGAATTCGAGAAAAAGTGGGGCGAGCCGTGAGCGAATCATCCGGCAGGTTCAAGCCCGGCGACCGCGTGCGCGTGCGCGCCGAGGACAGGCCCGGTCACATCCGCACGCCGTTTTACATCCGGGGAAAGAGCGGCTGGGTCGAACGGGTCTACGGCGAGTTTCTCAATCCGGAGTCGCTCGCCTATGGGCGGGACGGATTGCCGAAGCGTCCTCTGTATCTGGTCGGGTTCCGCCAGGCGGAGGTCTGGGAAAAGTACGAAACCGCCCCGAAGGACAAACTCTACATCGACATCTACGAGCACTGGCTCGAGCCAGCGTGAAAGGAAGAAGTGGCATGAGCGTTGATCCATCCGCGAAGCAGAACGAGACGACCCAGGAGCACGGCCATCCGCATCCGAAGCACGAGTTGAGCTATCACGCCAAGCGCATCTACGCGATTCGCGAGCTGCTGCTGGAAAAGGGAGTGGTTACACGAGAGGACATCCAAGCCCAGATCGACTATCAGGAGGCGCGCTCGCCGGCGAACGGCGCGAGGCTGGTGGCCCGCGCCTGGGTGGACCCGAAGTTCAAGGCCCGGCTGCTCGCCGATCCGAAAGCCGCTTGCGCGGAGATGGGCATCGACGCGACCAGCCTCAACGAGTTCGTGGTGCTCGAGAACAGCGAGAAAGTTCGCCACATGGTGGTCTGCACGCTCTGCTCCTGCTATCCCCGGCCGATCCTCGGCCGGCCGCCGGATTGGTATAAGAGCTTTAACTACCGCGCCCGCGCGGTGAACGACCCGCGCGGCGTGATGCGCGAGTTCGGACAGGAGCTCGGAGCGGATATCGAGGTGAGGGTGCATGACAGCACCGCCGACATTCGCTACCTGGTGCTGCCGCTGCGGCCGCCGGGCACGGAGGGGATGAGCGGGGAGGAACTCGCAAAGCTCGTCACCAGGGACAGCATGATCGGAGTCGTGGATGCACTTCCGGCGCTCCCCGGCTCCAGAAAAAACGCTTAGGCAGCCGAGTGATCGCGCCGCCGAGCGGTCTCACCATTGGCCATTCGGCCACCGCCACGGCTTGCCCTGCCATCCCGCTCCGGGTTAAAATAACGACGTGAATGCGATCCGCAGTTCGCTGGCTCCATTTCTCATACTCTCCACCGTCTTCCACTTGCTGCCGGTTTTGAGTTGGTATGCCCGCCATGATCGGCAAACGGTGACCGAGGAAATCCCCGTGACCGTCATTCCTGCGCCCGAAGAAGGAAACCGGCCGTCTCCCCAACCCCCCAGGGGGGCGCCTGCGCGTCCCGCGCGGCCACCCGCCCAGCTGGCAAAGAAATCACCGTCTAACGCGCAAGTGCCGGACAAGACTCCGTGGAAGCTCGCAGAGAAAGACCAACTCAGAGAGCAGCCGGCAACTTCAAAACCCCGAAGAGCGGAGAATGAGACGATCGTCAGCCGTCCCCTCCCAACCCTAAAAGAGCTCTTGCCTCCGGTCACCTGGTCTCCCTCGGAAGGGAGCAGAAACAGGGAGGGCCCGATTCGCCTGGACAGCCAAGAGCCCAGATATATTTCTTATCTCACCAGTGTGAAACAGGCGATCGATATAGAATGGGTCTACCCGGAAGTCGCAAAGCGCCACGGGCTACAAGGAAGGGTCGTCCTAGAATTTACGATTCTTGGTAATGGCCAACTGGAGGGGATTCGCTTGATTCGCTCTTCGGGCTTTTCCATGCTGGATGAGGAGGTGATCCGCGCCGTCCAGGCCGCATCTCCCTTTCGCCCCCTACCCTCATGGATCGGCGAACGCCAGCCTATCATTGCGGGCTTCGAGTATGTCGATGACCGCTTGAGACACGGCTTCGCCCGCTAGAGCTAAAAGCGCCAGCCGTCGATAAACATCCCTTCCGGATCGGAGAGCTGATACTCGCCGCGGCGACCAAGCGTAAGAAATCTCAGCCGCGCCCTTTAGACCGTCTGAAAAACTTGACAAACGCCTGAACCAAAGGAATGTTCTGCCGGCTCTTGTGAACCGCGAGGTAGTTGCTCCGCTTCAACTTGAGATCCGGAACTTTGAGGATCTTCACGCGGCCGGCCTCCACATCGGACAACACATGGCATTTGGTGATGAACCCGATGCCGAGGCCGCCGGCGACAGCGTTCCTTACGGCGTCCCGGCCGCCGATGCGGGGACTGAGCTCCATGTAGGGCGTGAAGGGGATCCCCAGCCGGGCGAACCGTTCATCGAGCAAGTCGCGGACCAGGCTCCCCCCTTTTTCGCCGGTGATGATCGGCTCCCGGGCGATGCGCATGAGAGGAACAGAGCCTTTCTTCGCCAGCGGATGGCTCGGGGCGGCAATGGCCACGATCTCCTCCTGATGGCAAGTTTCGCCGATGATAAGGGACGACTTCGGAGCGCGCCCCAGGATCGCCACGTCCAGCTCCCCGTCCAATAGGCTTTTCTCCAGACCCGAGCTGACGTCGATTCTCAAAGTGGTCTCCACCCACGAAAATTGCTTTTTAAAGGCGTCCGCGACGAAAGGAAAAAAGGAGGCGGCAGCGCTGGGGGCGGCGCCGACGGCGATCCTTCCCTTCTTGAGACCCTTCAGCTCATCCATTTTCTCCTTGAGCCCCTCAGCCTTGGCGAGGATCGCTTCCGCATCCTGCATCAGCAACTCCCCGGCCGCGGTCAGGTTGATCCTGTGCCCCAACTTCTCGAACAGGTGGACCTGAAGATCGTCCTCCAGATCCTTGATGACGAGCGAAACCGAAGGTTGGCGAACGCCGAGGCGCTCCGCCGCCTGGGTGAAGCTCTTGATTTTCGCGACCGTGGTAAACACCTTCAATTGATGTAGCGTCATATATATCCGTTGGCTCCTTTCAATGAAATAGTCATTGTCATATGCCAATAGCACCGCGGAACTCTAACGTCAAATGCCTATCAATCTTTTCTGGGCTCCCAGCGGAGCACAGGTCTTCTCGCCGCCCGGGCCTCGTCCAGCCGGCCCACCGGCGTCGTATGGGGCGCACCCTTGACCAGGGCGGGATTCTCTTTGGCCTCGCGGGCGATGGAGATCATCGCATCGGCGAACGCATCCAGGGTCTCTCGACTTTCAGTCTCCGTCGGCTCGATCATCAGCGCCCCGGACACGACCAGAGGGAAGTAGATGGTGGGAGGATGAAAGCCGTAGTCCAGCAATCGTTTGGCGATGTCAAGCGTGCTGACGCCCTGCTTCTGCTGGTGCCGGTCGGTAAAGACGCACTCATGCATGCAGGGTTCGGTGGAAGGTAAGTGAAAGGTTTCTTCCAGTTTCTTTTTTAGGTAGTTGGCATTGAGCAGCGCCATGCGGCTCGTCTCTTCAAGCCCGTCAGCGCCTAGAGAGATGATATAGGTATAGGCGCGCACCAGCACGCCGAAATTGCCGAAGAAGGAGCGGACCCGACCGACAGTTTTGGGAAAGTCCTCCCGCAACTCGTAGGCCTCGTCCCTTTTCTGAATCCGCGGAACCGGGAGATAGTGGCGGAGGAACGCCTTGACTCCCACAGGGCCGGCGCCGGGCCCGCCGCCTCCGTGAGGAGTGGAGAAGGTCTTGTGCAGATTGATGTGCAGAACGTCCACTCCCATGTCCCCCGGCTTGGCGATGCCCATGAGGGCGTTCAAGTTCGCGCCGTCCAGGTAGAGCAGCCCGCCTCGCCTGTGAACCAAATCGGCGATCGCCTGAATGTTTTTTTCGAAGACGCCGAGAGTGTTCGGATTCGTGATCATCAGGGCGGCCACGCTTTCGTCCATCACCTGCTCCACCGCCGCCGGCTCGATAATCCCCTGTTTGTTGGAGTTGATCTGAATCACTTCATAGCCGCAGAGCGTCGAGCTGGCCGGATTGGTCCCGTGGGCCGTGTCGGGAACGATGATCTTACGGCGCGGGTTTCCCCTCTCGGCGAGGCAGGCCCGGATGAGCATCAGCCCGGTCAGCTCTCCTTGAGCCCCGGCGGCCGGCTGCAGCGTCACGTCATCCATGCCGGAGATCTCCGCGAGCATCCTCTCGAGCTGGAAAAGCAACTCGAGGGCTCCCTGAATCAGCTCGGGCGGCGCCAGCGGATGGAGCAGAGCAAACCCCGGCAGGCGCGCCACCACTTCATTGACCTTGGGGTTGTATTTCATCGTGCAGGAGCCGAGCGGGTAAAACTGGCTCTCGATCCCGAAGTTAAGATGAGAGAGACCGGTGAAGTGGCGCAAGACTTCGAACTCGCCCATCTCGGGAAAGCCTGAAATCTCATCGCGCAGCAGCTCAGGGGGAAGCTCGGCGGCGCCCTTTTCCTCGGGCCAGAAAAAACCGCTTCTCCCCGGCGAGCCGCTCTCGAAAATCAAAGGGGCATCGGAACCCCGGCCGTTAGCGCCCGCAGAACGTTCTCGCAAGCTGCTCGATCTCCTCTTCTTCGTTCATTTCGGTCACGCAGATGAGAAGGCTGTCCTGAAGCTCTGGATACCACTCGGCCAAAGCGATCCCGGGGACGATTTTGTTGGAAATAAAACGGGCCCGGCGCTCCGCCCATCCGCTCACCTTGAGGACGAATTCGTTAAAGAATGGCCCGGTAAAGACGGGAACCAGGCCAGCCTCTTTCACCAGGCGCTCTCTGGTCCGGTGCGCGCGCCGCGCATTGACCTCGGCAAGGCGGCGCATGCCGCCTTTTCCCAGAGTGGCCATGAAGACGGTCGCCGCCAGCACGCACAGCGTTTGACTGGTGCAGATGTTCGACGTCGCCTTCTCGCGCCGGATATGCTGCTCACGCGTCGAGAGCGTCAAAACAAAGCCTCGCCGTCCCTCGCCGTCCACCGTTTCTCCTGCCAGCCGGCCGGGCATGCTGCGAATAAATTTTTTCTGACAGGCGAAAAAGCCAAAACCGGGACCGCCGAGGGCCATCGGCACCCCCAAGCTCTGCCCTTCGCCGACAGCGATATCCACCCCCCAGGCGCCGGGCGGCTTCAGCAGGGCGAGCGACACAGGCTCGGTCGTAACCGTCGCCAGCAGCGCCCCGGCGCGATCGCAGGCCTCCTGAATGACGGCAAGATCTTCAATGACGCCGAAGAAATTGGGATAGCCCACAACCACGCACATGGCCTTCTCGTCCATATGGCCCTTGAGAAACTCAACGTCGGTTCCGCCGCTCTCGGTAAAGGGTGTCTCCACGAGCTCGACATCCTCCAGGTTCTTGAGGTAGGTGGCGATGACTCTGCGATACTGCGGGTGAAGCGAGAGAGAGAGAAAAACCCGATGCCTTCCTTCTTGAAGGCGTCTCGCCATGAGCACCGCCTCCGCGGCCGCCGACGCGCCGTCGTAGAGCCCGGCGTTCGCGACGTCCATCCCGGTGAGCTGGCAAATCAAGGTTTGAAACTCGTACATGGCCTGGAGCGTTCCCTGGCTGACTTCAGGCTGGTAGGGAGTGTAGGAGGTCGAGAATTCAGAGCGGGAGATGATCGCATCGACGGCGCTTGGAATCGCATGGTGATAGATCCCACCGCCGAGAAAAAGGCGCCAGTCTTGGGCGGTGGCATTTTTGGCCGCCAGGGCGGCCATCCGTTTTTTTACCGCGACCTCGGTCAAACCTTGCGGGAGAGAGATTCCCGCCCGCTCTCTCAGGGAACGGGGAATATGTTCAACCAGCTCTTCGATTCTGCTTAGACCGATCGCCTGGAGCATCTGCTCCTTGTCCGATGGAGTATGAGGGGTATAGCGCATGAAAAATCCTATTTCTTCTCCTTTTCATCTTCTTCCTCCTCGTCCTCCTCTTCCTCTTCCTCCTCGTCCGCTCCCTTTTGTTGCTCGATGTACTCCGCGTATTCTTCCGCGCTCATCAGATCCTTGAGGTCGTCC
Source organism: Deltaproteobacteria bacterium (assembly GCA_023250495.1). GTDB lineage: Bacteria > Desulfobacterota > Binatia > UBA9968 > UBA9968 > JAHFAP01. The sequence goes on from JAHFAP010000058.1 coordinate 8,272, forward strand.
ATATCCGTCATCTCCACCTTGATCATCCACCCATCGCCGTAGGGATCCTCGTTGATGGTCTCGGGGCTTTCCGGAAGGGCATCGTTGATCTCGAGGACCTTGCCGCTGACCGGCGCATAGACATCGGAAACGGCCTTGACCGACTCCACGGCGGCAAACGGATCATCCTTAACCACTTTCTCGCCTACTTCGGGGAGTTCCACGTAAACGATATCGCCGAGCTCGTGCTGGGCGTATTCGGTGATGCCGATGATCGCGGCCTTGTCCTCGACCAGCACCCATTCGTGTTCTTTGGAATATTTCAACCCGTCAGGAAACTCCATCATTCTCCTCCTTTGGCTTTTACCTCAACTGGCTGACGACGATAAAAAGGCAAAGGGACAATCCGCGCCCCTACCCGCCGATCTCGGATTTCCACCTCCACGCTGTTTCCCACAGCCGCATGCTCCGCCCGAACGTAACCCAGCGCGATCGCCCGCCCCAGCGTCGGCGATTTCGTCCCGCTGGTCACGTCGCCGAGCCGCTCTCCCTGCTTGAGAATCGGATAGTGGCTTCGAGCGATGCCCGGCTCGCTCATCTCCAAACCGACGAGCTTGCGCTGAACGCCCTGCTGTTTTTGCCTGAGCAGATCTTCCCGGCCGAGAAAATTCCCCTTGGAAAATTTGACCACCCATTCCAAACGCGACTCCAGCGGCGTAGTGGAATCATCCAGCTCATGGCCGTAGAGCGGAAAGGCGCTCTCGAGACGCAGCGTGTCCCTGGCGCCGAGGCCGGCCGGCTGCAGCCCGTGCTCGCTCCCCGCGTCCATCAACGCGCCCCACAACTTCTGCCCTTGCGTAGGATCGCAAAAAATCTCAAACCCGTCCTCGCCCGTATAGCCGGTGCGCGCCACCAGGGAGTGAATCCCGCCCACCTCGCCGAAGAGGAAGTGAAACGGCTTGATCACTTCCAGACGCAGCCGAGTCAAACGCTGCAGAATCTTCTCCGCCAACGGGCCTTGGAGCGCGAGTTGGATGTAATGGGAGCTGGTATTCTCTACCTCCGCGCTGCCGCCTGACCGTTTCTTAATCCAGTCAAAGTCCTTATCCGTGTTTGAGGCGTTGACGCAAATGAGGATATGATCCGCCTCAAGCGGGTAGATCACGACGTCGTCGATGATCCCGCCCTGCTCGTTGAGCAGCAGGTTGTACTGCGCCTGCCCGTGCTGCAATCGCGAGAGATCGTTGGCTGTGAGCATCTGGCAGAGATCCAGAGCGCCGCGGCCTCGAACTTCGACTTCGCCCATGTGGCTGACGTCGAAAAGGCCGGCGCGGCCGCGCACCGCCAAATGCTCTTCGATCACGCCGCGGTACTGGACCGGCATCTCCCAGCCGGCAAACTCCACCAACTTCGCCCCCAGGCGTCGATGGACCAGATAAAGCGGAGTTCTCTTCAACTTCTGGACTTGGAGTGTGGCTGGCGCATTCACGCGACCGGTCTAACCCTCCCGCTGGAGTGATTCCTTTGCCGCCCTTAAGGTATTGAAGAGAAGCATGCAGATCGTCATCGGCCCAACGCCTCCGGGGACGGGCGTGATCCGAGAAGCGCGCTCTTTGGCGCCCTCGAACTCGACATCGCCGGACAGTTTTCCGCTGGGGAGCCGATTGACTCCGACGTCGATTACCACCGCGCCAGGCTTGATCCAATCACCACGGATCAGCCCGGCCTTCCCGATGGCCGCGACCAGGATATCGGCCCGGCCGACCTCGTCCCTGAGTTGGGCCGTTCGCGAGTGGCATACGGTCACGGTGGCGTGCCGGGCCAGGAGCATCAACGCGACCGGCTTGCCCACGATGTTGCTGCGACCGACCACCGTCGCGTTCTTTCCCTTAGGATCGCAGCCGACGAAATCCAACAGCTTCATGATCCCCATCGGCGTGCATGGTTTGAAGCCCTCCCCGCCTAAAAGCAGAAGTCCCTGATTGACAGGATGAAATCCGTCGATGTCCTTTTGTGGTGAGACCGCCTCGAGGACCCGCTCCGCGCGGATGTGGGCGGGCAGCGGTAGCTGAACCAGGATGCCGTGGATCTCTTTTTTCCGATTCAGGTTGTGAATCAGAGAGAGAAGCTCTTTTTCCGAAACGGACGCCGGAAGAATATGCTCGTCGGAACGAATGCCGACTTCCTTGCACGCCTTCTCCTTGTTTTTTACGTAGAGATGAGAGCCGGGGTCATCACCGACCAAGACCACGCCCAGTCCGGGGACCAATCCCCATCTGCGCTTCAGCCCGTCGATCTCCTCTTTGACCTGCGCCTGAATCTCCCGCGCAACCGCCTTGCCGTCGATAATCATTCCCATAACTTTCCCCAATCAGGTTAAAGAATCTATACAGGAAAAAAACTTTTTGTAAAGAGCAAAGCTTGACAACTCGACATCGGCATAGATAGATTCGCCGCAGCGCACGGTTCTCCAACAACGAAGGCCAAGGGGTGCAGTTCTCGATGGCCGGCGCCGGATGTGGAGTCTTTCGATGGGAATGACGATCACAGAGAAGATCATAGCGCGGGCTGCCGGCAAGGAGCGGGTGAAGGTCGGCGACTTCGTCAACGCCGGCGTCGATAAGCTTTACATCAAAGACCTTCGCTTCTCAAAAAAGGAGGACGCGAAGGGTCTTTACGGAGTCCTGTTAGAAGTGCTCCAAAGTATGGGAACCGACCGCGTTTGGGATGCGAAGAGGATCATCACGAACCTCGATGAGCAGCCTGCGCGAACCGACCGGCGCGCGGAAGGCCAGGATATGGCGAGAAAGTTTGCGCGGGAGCAGCAATCGATTCTCTACGAAGGAGCAGAGGGCGGGATCGGCCACAACGTCATGGTGGAGCACGGCCACGTCAAGCCGGGCGAGTTCATCGTCGGGGCGGACTCGCACACCTGCACCTACGGCGCCTTGGGCAGCTTTGCGACGGGCATCGGCTTTACTGAGACGATCGGCGTCCTGGCGACAGGGAAGATCTGGCTCAAGGTCCCACCCGCGATCCGCTTTGAGCTGACGGGCAAGCCCGGCCCGTGTGTGGTCGGAAAGGATATCGTTCTGTGGGCCGCGGGAAAGATCGGCTACGAAGGCGCGATCAATAGAACCTTGGAATATACCGGGCCGGGAATCAACGAGGTCTCCATCGAAAGCAGGCTCACGCTGTGCAACATGGCGGTGGAAATGATCGCCGTGAACGCCATCGTCCCGCCCGACGACCGAACGGTCGCCTACGTGCGCGAAGTCAGCGAAGGCGGCTTCGATATCCTTCAGAGCGATCCCGACGCCCAATATGAGCAGGCCTACACCGTCGATCTATCCAAGATAGAGCCCCAGGTCGCCGCGCCGGAATACCCGGCGAACGCGCATCCCGTAGGTGATTTCCGTGGAATGAAGATCCATCAAGGCTTTATTGGAACCTGCACGAACGCCAGGATCGAGGATCTGCGCATGGCAGCGGATATTTTAAGAGGGAGAAAGGTCCAGCCTGGAATCCGTCTCATCATCACCCCGGCATCCTTCGAGGCTCACCGCCTGGCGGAGAAAGAAGGCCTGCTGGAGATTTTTCGCCAGGCCGACGCAACCGTGACCTCATCGGAATGCGGCCTCTGCGTGAGGCCCTCGCTCGCGGCGGGAGAGGTCTGCATCTCTTCAGGGAATCGGAATTATCGGGGCCGCATGGGTCCGAAAGAGTCCAGCGTCTTTCTCAGCAACGCGGCCACCGTTGCGGCGTCGGCCGTCACCGGCGAGATCACGGACCCGAGAGAGCTTTTGTGAGGGAAAAAATGGCGCCCCTGGTCGTCAGAGGACGGATCTGGAAGTTCGGCGATTCCATCGATAACGGGAACATCGACGGCGTCATGGAAGGAGTCGATCCGGAATTCAAAAACAAGGTGGCGCCCGGCGATATCCTTGTCGCGGGCAAGTTCTTCGGCATGGGAGCGAGCGACGAGCATGCCCCGCGTTTCCTGAAGCAGGCGGGGATCGCCGCCATCGGGGCGGAATCCATATCCAACATTTACCAACGCACTCTTGTGAATATCGGACTGCCGGCCATGGAGTGTCCAGGGATTTCTCGCTTGGTAGAAGAAGGAGATGAGATCGAGATCGATTTCACCTCGGGAAAGGTCCCAAACCTCCGCAGCGGCCAGATCGGCAGCGGCGACAAGCTCCCTGAAATCGCTCTGAGAATTCTTCAACAAGGTGGCTTGATCCCTTATCTCAAGGGGCAATTCGCAAGCAAGGAGACTCGCAGTCAGGTGTAGGGAGGTCAGAACGCGGATGCGACGAAATCGCGGCATTCTAATCGCAGGTATTCTTCTCGCCCTCGCCCGCCCGGATCAGCTCGGGGCGCAGACGGACGCAAGCAAAATCCTTGAAATGGCTAAGAAGGAAGGCGAGCTCGAATTCTACGGCGGCTTCAGCGTCGCCGACTTTGCTCAATTTGTAAGGCGCTTCAACAGCAAATATCCATTCATCAAAGTCAACCACATGCGGGCCGGAGCTGAGAAGCTTATGACCCGCATAATTACAGAACGGGAGGCCGGCAAGTATACCGCAGACGTCATACAGATTCGCGGATTCCCCGCCCAGGTGCTCATCGAAAAAAAGGTCTTCGCGAAATATCTCTCGCCAGAGAGTAAGGCCTACGCTAAAGGATTCACAGATCCCCAGAATCGGTGGACCACCCTCTACGTCCAGACCTCCGTCATCGCCTTTAATACCCGCGCCGTGAAAGCTGGGGAGATCAAAACCTGGGAGGATCTTCTCAATCCGAAATGGAAAGGACAGATGGTGATCGACAGAGAGGAGACCGAGTGGTTCGCCAACATGCTCAAAGTGATGGGCAAGGAAAAAGGTCTCAGGTACATGCAAGACTTGGCCGACCAAAATCCGAATTTCCGCGAGGGCCACACCCTGATGGCCCAGCTGGTCGCCGCCGGAGAGCACAAAATCGGCATATCGCTCTATGCGCCGCGCATTGAAGACCTGAAAGCAAAGGGGGCGCCCATCGAATGGGTGCAGACCAACCCCGTCATCGGATTCCTCTACCTTGTCGGGATTGCGGAAAAGGCCCCCCATCCCAATACGGCCAGGCTGTTCCTCGATTTCGCCCTCTCAAAAGAGGGACAGACGGAGATCAGCCGGGCCCATTTCATTTCGATGAGGCATGACGTGAAAGCGGACCCTCCAGGTTTAGTCGAGGGCGTCCACATCCTTCCCAGCGATCTTGACCTGGCCCGAGATTACGACCAGTATTACAAGGACTTTCAGAGAATTTTCGTTAAAGGCTCGCACTAACTTCACGGAGCGCAAAGTGGACGAGAGAAAACGACTGCGGCAACTCCTGGCCCAAAAAACTTTTTTCGTGGCGCCCGGCGCCTATGACGCCTTGACCGCTCGCCTGGTGGAAAAGGCCGGATTCCCGGCGGTGAAGCTTCTCGGCAATGCCATGAGCGCAAGCCTCCTCGGGTTGCCCGACCTGGGCTTTCTAACTTTGAGTGAAGTGGTCAATCATGCGCGGAATGTCGCCGCCGCCGTCAACATTCCTCTCATCGTGGACACGGACACCGGCTTTTCGGCAGGTCCCCTCGGTATCATCCGAACCGTAAGGGATTTCGAGAGGGCGGGTGTGGCGGGCATCTCTTTTGAGGACCAGGTCTCGCCGAAAAAATGCGCGCTCATCGAGGGCGCCACCGAAGTGGTTCCGATTG
>JAHFAP010000245.1 GCA_023250495.1 Deltaproteobacteria bacterium
GTGAACCTCGATCAGCGCGCGAGCGCGGTCGTCGCTGGTCTCCCAGGGCCGAAGTGCGGAGTCGCGAATCTCCCGCGACTCGTAGAGCAGCTCTTTAATTTCCTCTTCGTATCCAAGCAGCAGCTCGCGGATCGTAGTCCGGACTTCGTTTTGTTCCGCTGGATCGCGCCAGAGGGCATGTTCGAGGAAGTAGAGATCGTTTTCCCGCACCTCCTGCTGGCCCGCGAGGTAGGCGTGCGCCTGAAGCAGGGTCAAAGACTGACGGTAGCGTCGGTCCGAAGCCTCGAGCGTCTTTTTCTTCAGCTCGCGGCGGATGTCGGCGATGGTCCGGTAGATGTAGCCGGGGATCGGGAGTTTGCGGACCTGACGCTGCATCTCCCGCAGCTCGTCAAGGCTGATCGTGGTTCGCTCTGTGAGCGGAGCGGCCTCGAGCATTCTAAGAAAGCGGAAATCCTCGGCGATGTAATTGACCACAAAACGAAGGAGGAAGCGGTCGTAGAGGGCCATAAGCTCGTCGTCCTCAGGCAGCTCGTTGCTGGCCCCGAAGAGCGTGAGGAGCGGAACGGAGACGACCTCCTTGCCGTTGTGGAAGAGGCGCTCGTTGATGAGCGTGAGGATGGCGTTTAGAATGGAAGAGTTCGCTTTAAAGATCTCGTCGAGAAAGGCGATGTGCGCCTCCGGGAGCTTGTGCGAGGTGACCCTGCGGTAGTCGTCCTGTTCCAGCGCCTTGAGGCTCACCGCTCCGAAGAGCTCCTCCGGCGTGGAAAAGCGCGTGAGCAGCCACTGAAAGTAGCTCGCGCCTTCGATACGCCGGCAGATCTCGTCCGCGAGCATCGATTTGGCCGTGCCCGGCGGCCCGATGATCAGCACGTGCTGGGAAGAGAGCAAGGCGCAGAGGGCGCCGTCGATCAGGTCGCCGCGCTCGAGAAAAGTCTGCTTCAGCTCGTCGCGGGTCTTTTTGAGTTTTTCCTGTGGTGCCATGATCAGCAGACTGTTAACGTAGCAAATGGCCTCAGGAGAAACAATCGGGTTTTGTTTGGCCCCCTCGATGGTTGACATCAGGCCACATCAGCGTCTAACTTCGTGCCCTGATGAAGCGAAGCAGAGAATCAAGGTCGAGGACTGCATCCCGGGAGAGATCTTACAACACATTCCTATCCATACGATCACGTAGGGTTGTTAATGGCAGGCCGGAGCCTTATGAATCCTGAGATCATCGAAAGACAGAGAAAGGCGATGAATGCTGCGGGGCTGGATGCGCTGATTGCGATTTCGCCTGAGAACGTGACTTACACTACGGGAATGGTTGTGCCCTCGCAGTCGCTGATGCGCTGGCGGCACGCGGTCGCCATCGTCACCGCGGACGGCCGGGTGGCGATGCTGGTGATCGACATGGAAGAGACTACGGTGAGGCGACATGCGGATCTAAAAGAGATCAGGGCATATCGCGAGTTTACCGACGATCCGATGGAAAAATTGTCCGAGCTGTTGATGGAACTCGGGCTGGAGCGGGCGAGGCTGGGCATTGAGATGGAATATCTTCCGGCAAAAGACTTCTTGACGCTGCAGCGAATACTTCCTCGCGCGAAACTGGTCGCGGCCGATGGGATCTTTCACAAGCTTCGTCAGGTCAAAAGCCGCGCGGAGTTCGATCTGCTGCGCTCGCTGAGCGGGATCACGGACCGGGCTATCGGAGAGACTTTGAAGGACGCTCGCGTCGGCATGACCGAGATGGAGCTTGCGGGCGGTCTGGTCAGCCGGATCTTCGCGGGCGGCGCGGAGAATTTCAAGCTGATGATCATCGCCTCCGGCGAGAGGAGCCAGTATCCGAATGTCGGGCCTACGGAGCGGACGTTGAAAAAGGGAGACCTGATCCGAATGGAGATCTTCGGCATGAAGAACGGCTACCACGCGGGAGTCTGCCGCACGGCGGTTGTGGAGAGCCCGACGCCGGAGCAGGATAGGATCTGGAAAAATCTGATCGAGTGCAAATACCTGGTCACGGAGATGATCAAACCTGGCGCGGCCTGCAGGGAGGTCTACCGGCGCTTCCTCAAGCACTTCAGCGCTCTCGGATTTGCGCCGATCAGTTTCGTCGGTCACGGGATCGGCCTGTTTCTCCACGAAGAGCCCTATCTCGGCCGCTACGGCGACGAGACATTAGAGGAGGGGATGGTGATCGCCATCGAGCCTCTGGTCTACATTGCCGGCCGGATGGGGCTGCAAAACAAAGACATGTTTCTCGTAACGAAGAGTGGATGCGAATTGCTTTCTGATCAGACTTCAACAGATGAGCTAATGTGCGTGGGTTGAAAGGGGAACACAATGGTGAATTTTGAATGCTTAATTTTGAATTCAATTCAAAATTCAAAACTCAAAATTCAAAATTAACTTGACGATGAAGATTGCCCGGATTGAGACAATCCCGATCAGACTGCCGCTGCGCAGGGCGCATCAGTGGTCGAGCCTGACCACGCCGATCGGGGTCTATGTAATTGTCAAGATCATGACGGACGATGGTCTGGTCGGTCTTGGTGAGGCGCCGGTGTTGAAGGACTGGGGCGGCGACCACATGAAGTATTACGGCGAGACTCCGCAGACGACGGCTCATGTCATCAACGACATCCTGGCGCCGTCGCTTATCGGGCAGGATCCGTGCGCCATCGGTTTGCTTCATCACGTGATGGATAAGGCGATCAAGGGTTATCCTTACGCTAAGGCGGCCATCGACATGGCTCTGTACGATATCGCGGGCAAGGCGCTTCATGCGCCGGTCTATCAGCTCCTCGGCGGATGCTACCGCAGGCGCATCACCGTGGCGCACAGCATCGGGCTCATGGAGATCGAGAAGGCGGTCGAAGAAGCGCTCCAGGTTAAAGCGGAGGGAATCAAGACCGTCAAGCTCAAAGGCGGGCAGGAGCCGAAGCGGGACGTGGAGCTGGTCAAGAGGGTGAGAGAGGCGCTCGGCCCGGACATTCAAATCACGGTCGACGCGAATCAAGGCTATGCGACGCCGAAGGTCGCCGTGCAAACCATCAAGGCGATGGAAGAATACAACATCCTTTATATGGAACAGCCGGTGGAAGGGATCGACGCGATGGCGCTGGTGGCCCGGAGCGTCGATACGCCCATCATGGCGGATGAGAGCGCGTGGACGCCTCAGGATGTGTTGGAGATCATCGGCAAAAAGGCCGCGGACATTATCTCGCTCTATACGACCAAGCCGGGCGGGCTGTTCAAGGCAAAGAAAGTCGCGGCGGTGGCGGAGGCAGGCGGGCTCCAGTGCAACGTGAATGGCTCGGTGGAGACCGGCGTGGGAAACGCCGCGAACTTGCATCTCGCCGCTTCGACCGCCGCGGCATCCCTGGCCTGCGTGGTGCCGGTTTCCACACCTATGGGAAAAGGCAAAAAGGGCATTGCTGGAATTTATTATATCGACGACATCATCGCGGAGCCTTTCGAGTATGCGGACGGAGAGCTTGTGGTCTCCACCAAGCCTGGCCTTGGGGTCGAGCTGGACGAGGAAAAGGTTGAGCGCTATCGGGTGAAGTGAGGAACTGAGGATTGAGAATTGAAGATGGAGGATCGAGGATTGCTATCCTCCATCATCCATCCTCGATTTTCCTGTGGTCCAAAGGAAAGTTTCATGGCGATTCAAAGGATTGCCATACTGGGGGCGGGCAACGGCGGCTGCGCAGCCGCGGCGGATCTGACGCTTCGCGGCTATGAAGTCCGGCTCTATTCGCGCTCGAAGCGAACGCTTCAGCCCATCCTGGAGCGCGGCGGCATCGAGCTGGTCGAGGCGGAGAAAAAAGATTTTGTCCGGCCGGGCTTGGTCACGACCAGAATGGATGAGGCGGTTGCGGATGCTAACCTTGTCATGATCGCGGCGCCCGCCGTCGCTCACGCGGAGCTGGTCGCCAGCTTGGCGGGAGAGCTACGCGACGGCCAAATTATTTTTCTCAATCCCGGCCACACCGGTGGCTCGCTGCATGTCGCGTCGGTCTTGCGCCTCCTCGGTCTCAAGGTCAAGCTCTGCGAGACCGTGACCTTGACGTACATCTGCCGCTTGGTCGGGGCTGGAAGGGTCGAGATTTATCGCCGGACGACCAATCTCCGCTGCGCCGCGTTCCCGGGGAAATTCACCTCGGAAATCGTGCGCGAGATCGCTGCGATCTATCCCGACATCGTTCCAGCGCAAAGTGTCTTGGAGACGGGTCTTTCGAACATCAACGCTATCATGCATCCGGCCGGGATGGTCGGAAACGCGGGAAGAATCGAGGCAGGCCAAGGGGATTTTTACTTTTACCGCGAGGGAATCACGCCGGCGATTGCAAAGATCGTCGGTGAGGTGGATCGAGAGCGACTCCAAATAGTCGAGAGGCTGGGACTTACTCCTTGGAGTTTTGTCGAGCTATTCTATCAGGCCGGCCTGACTACCGAGAGCGCCCGCTCCGGCGGCTCGGTTTACCAGGCGATTCGGGAGAGCGCGCCGAACCGAACGATCAAGTCGCCCAGAACGCTGGATCACCGCTATCTTCACGAGGATGTCGGCTACGGATTGGTGCCGATGTCGGAGATCGGCAGATTCGTCGGAGTCGAGACGCCTGTGATCGATAGCCTCATTACCCTCGCCTCGGAGATCAATCAAATCGACTATCGTCGCGACGGGCTTACGCTGGAAAAAATGGCTCTGGCCGGGACCAAGCCGGAAAATTTGAAGACTCTTCTCCACGAGGGCTTTTGAAGCTGGGAAAGGACTGCTGTCAT
>JAHFAP010000059.1 GCA_023250495.1 Deltaproteobacteria bacterium
AGAGGGAAGGGTGAGGGAAAAGAGCCACGAAGGTCAATGTCTTTGTATTAGGTACAGGAAGTTCCGTGCCGAGATTCAAGCACGATGCGTTGCTGGAGTTTAGCGAACAACTGCTCGCCGGCGGCGGGTTCCCGGAAGGCGATTCTCAACTCGTAGCAAGGCTTCTTGTCAAAGCAGATCTTCGTGGGTACCCGGGCCATGGAGTCACGCGCATTCCCCCTTACTTGGCTTGGATCAAAGACGGTACGATAAACATACGCCAGAGACCTAAGGTGGAACGTGAAGGCAAAATCACCGCCGTGATCGACGGCCATCACTATATCGGCCAGGTCGTCGCCCATCAAGGAATGGCGCTCGCCATTAAGAAAGCCAAAGAGCATGGTGCGGGCATTGTTTGTCTCCGACGCGCCAGTCATACCGGGCGGCTCGCGGATTATATGGAGATGGCGGCAGACGCGGGTTTGATCGGCATGGGCGCGATCAGCGTCGGTGCAGGCACTACAACTCTTTACGGCGGCACGGAGCGCGTCACCGGTACCAACCCCATCGCCTTCGGCATCCCAGGAAAGAATGGCCGACACATCATCCTTGACTTCGCCACCTCAGCCATGAGCATGGGCGAGCTGCAAAAAAGGCTCTCCAGGAAGGAAGCGATTCCGGACGGCGTGATGCTCGATGGGCATGGAAACCCGACAAACGATTTCAAGACCTTCCGAGGTCCTCCGAGGGGTGTGTTTTTACCGTTCGGCGGATACAAAGGCTCCGGGCTTAGTCTTATGACGGAGATTTTTGGCGGGATTCTCTCGGGAAATGGTTTGGGAAGAGAATGGTGGGACAAGGGAGGCCATGCGGTCAATGGAGTATTTCTGCAAGCCTTCGCTGTCGAAGAATTCCAATCGCTGGATCGCTTTCTAGAAAAAGTCGATGAATTGGTTTCCTTCGTAAAATCCACCAAGCCGGCTCCTGGGTTCAAAGAGATCCTCTTGCCCGGCGAGATGGCGAGGAGAACAGAGGCAAAGCAGCTCAAAGAAGGCGTCGAGATTGACGAAGCAACCTGGGCGCAATTAAAACAACTGACAACCGAGCTTAGGATTAAAAACTTGCCGGAGCCTTTCTAATTGGTTTTCGGTTTCACATGTCATTCCCGTGAAAACGGGAATCCAGAGTTTCGGACGCCTGGACTCCCGCTGTCGCGGGAGTGACGACCCCCTCTTCTCGCTTGGTCCCACGGTACTTTTGTTACGCGTAGGTAAAATTACTCCTCGAAGATCTCAACTCTGATCGCTTCTCCCCTACCCGACTGCGGACAGGCGCTGACGCCGACCAGACAATCCATCTCCGCTTTGAAATCAACGTGAGCTTCTTTTTCAGGGCGGATCATCGTGTCGAACATCGCGCCGGTTTCGGGGTCAATTTTCATCGTCTGAAAAATATTGAATGGACTCGGGATGTCCTCCGGCAGGATGTTCCATGGCTTGAGGGCTTCGCTGAGATTTTCCCAGCAGCCATGATCCGGAATTTCTTCCGGTGTTTTTGGATTCATATCAACCCCTTCAGCAAACTTTCTCTTGGCTAATCCCTGCGCCACCAGCTCGAACCTCTTCTTGCTGCACATCCCCTTCTGCAAGTCGTGCTTGCCCTCTTTAAACGTATCTTCCACGATCGTGAGCAAAGGATTGTTGAGCTTCGAGATAAGCTGATCGCCCGTGCTGATAAATATTTTGACCTGATTCGTCTTGGTCCTCGCCTGATCGAACCTCTCCCTCAGGTTGTGGAGGTTGAACACGACGAAATCGACCACCGTCCTTCCGGCAACTCGCAGCCTCTGGCCCTTTTTTACGACAAACGCTTTGCCGGAATTCTTCGGGACGACAACGCTCTCCAATGTCGCCATGACTTTGAATCCTAAAGAGGCAGTGTTTAAGCCCCTGTTTTGATCACGGGATTCCCTTGCTTCCCGCTTCGAATCAGGCGGGCGACTTCATATTCCATCACCGTTTCACTCCGCTGGTTGCGAACTGTCTGATGAAAACTCACAATCCCCCCACCCTTCGACTCCACCTTTTTCCTGTCCAAAACTTCGATCTCGACGTGAATCGTATCCCCGACCTTCACGGGTTGGAAGAGCTTCATCCGCTCCAGCCCGACAAAGGCCAGGCCCGTTCCATGGAGAATCCCGCTCTGGACTGTGAGCCCTTCTGCAAAGCTGAAAGTCAAGCTTCCGGGAGCGATTCGCTCTCCGAAGAGGCTTTGCTCGCGAATATACTCGGCGTCGATGAAGAGCGGCTCGAAAAGACCCACCAGGCAGACAAACTGCATGATCTCGCTTTCGGTGACGGTCCGCCGCGCCGTCAGAAAACGATCTCCCTTCTGGAAACTTTCGAAAGTCATCCCGCTGCGCATTTTTCCTCCGGCGCTGATTCAGCTCAGATCGCCCCTTCCTCTCTAAGCTCGGCGATTTCCCTCGGCTCCAGGCCGAGCCAAGTCCGCAATACCTCCTCTGTATGCTCCCCGAGAAGCGGGGGCGGGAGCCGGATAGAAGCCGGAGTCAGCGAAAGTTTTACCGGCAGCCCGGCCAGAGGAACGGTGCCCGCTTTCGGATGCTTCACCTCAACCAGCATCTCCCTGTGCAAGACTTGCGGAGAACTAAAAACTTGATCGATGGTTTGAACCGGAGAGCAAGGAACTTCGGCGCCAGTTAAAAGCGTTACCCAGCTCGCGGTGTCTTTCTTAAGGAAGGCGGCTGCGAGAATAGGGATCAGTTCCTCCCTGTGCTGAACCCGTTGGGGGTTCTTGGCGAAGCGAGGATCTTCAGCCAGCTCCGCCATCTCGATAGCCTGACAGAAACGTTGCCAAATCCTTTCGCTGGCCGCCGCCACAACCAAATAGCCATCGCGGGTCTGAAAACTCTGAAAGGGAACGATGCTGGGATGCGCGTTTCCCCACCGACCAGGAACTTCCCCGCTGACGAGATAGTTGCTTCCAACATTGATGAGGGACGCTACTGCGACCTCCAGAAGCGATGTCTCGATCTTCTGGCCCTTTCCGCTGCGCTCGCGGGCGAAGAGAGCGGCGACAATAGTGTTGCCGAGCATCAAACCCGCCACGACATCGATGATGGCAACTCCCACCTTGGTCGGCTCGCCGTCGGGCATGCCGGTGATACTCATCAGGCCTCCGCAAGCCTGGACGATAAGATCATATCCCGGCGAGTCCCTCATCGGTCCACTAGCTCCAAACGCAGAGAGCGAAGCGTAGATGAGGCGCGGATTGAGGACGCGCAGCTCCGTTTCTCCCAAACCTAGCCGGTCCATGGCTCCCGGCCGAAAGTTTTCAAGCAGGACATCTGCTTCCTTGGCCAGACGGCGCAGCAACTCAACGCCGCGCTTGGACTTGAGGTCGAGTGTAACGCTCCTTTTGTTTCGGTTAATGGAGAGAAAGTAAGCGCTTTCGCCTCCAACAAAGGGCGGGCCCCATCCGCGCGTGTCATCGCCCACTCCCGGCTGCTCTATTTTAACCACGTCGGCGCCCAAATCGCCGAGGAACATGGTGCAGTAAGGCCCCGCTAATATCCGCGTCAGGTCCAAGACGCGGATGCCATGCAAAGCTCCGGGCTGAACCTGGTTCATTGAAACTTCTGCCCCTTTGCCTTCAGGACATCGCGCAGGCTCTCCGCCCCAAGCCATAACCCCGGCAATCCACCGGGAATCGCTGCCACTTCCACCGCCTCAAGAACCTCTCTAGGCGTAGCCTTTAAGCTCAAGGCTCTCTGGATATGGAGCCGAACGCCCCGGGGGCGATTCAAGGCGCACGTGATCCCTATCATGATGAGTTCTTTGGTCTTGCGCGGCAGCGCGCCTTGACGGCCGAAGGTGCCGTCTACGTAGAGCCCCTTGAGATAAGCGAAATATTCCGGATCGAACTCCGCAATGAGCTCATAGGCGTCGTTCTTTGCCCCGAGCGCTGCCCGCTTAAAGGCCTCGCGACTACCCGCGTTTTTATTCATATCTTTATTTCTCGCCATCGCCACCTCCTTAGTACGCGCCTGCCAAGGAGAGCGATTCTTTCATCATGGAGTCGGGCCTGTCAACCTTCCCAACCTTGCTAAGCTCATCCTCTTTGTAATATGACAACTGAGATCTGAACTCCGAAATGTGGGGTTCCGCGAAGCGGATGAAGTATCGCCATTTTGAAGAATTGCCTGTCTGGCAGGATTCGGCCGAGCTTGCCCGTCGGATGTATGAGTTTACGTCCTTGGAGCCCCTGCGCAGACACCCTGGACTGCGCGACCAGTTGGAGCGAGCCGCCCTCTCGGTTTCTAACAATGTCGCTGAAGGTTTCGAACGCGGAACGACCAATGAACTTCTGGCCTTTCTCTACATTGCTCGCGGCTCTGCCGGAGAGGTCCGCTCCATGCTGCGTGTCCTGGACGGATGGGACGCCTTCAGCAATCTCAAATCTCAGATTTCAGATCTCAGAGGGAGATGTGAGAAAATATCCAGACAACTCTACGGTTGGATCGAAAACCTCAAATACTCGGAGATTTCAGGGCAGCGTCATTTAGACGAAAAGGCAAAAACTAGGTATTCGGGCAAAAGGGATCGCGAGGAATTCTTGGAAGAGCTTCGCCGCATCAATGAAGCTGCCGCGGAGCAGAGAAGAAAGTCCCGGACACTCAACGATGATCCCTAGATTCGCTTTCTGCGATTTGTCATCTGAAATTTGAGATCTGAGATTTTCGATTCCTGTTGGAACATCAACCTAAGTTTTTCTTGCCTCGTCGCAAGATCAGAGTAAAATAAGACAACATTGGTAAACTCATGTGCTGTCACCTTCGATTCGCCCGAACGCGCCTGAGAAGGTTACGTTCGGGCGGAGGAGGATAAATCATGGACCGTTTCTTCTTCATCACAGGATCGATTTCAGCTTTTATCGGCGTTGCCTTGGGCGCCTTTGCGGCGCACGGCCTTAAAAGCAAGCTGCCTGCGGAGATGTTCAACATCTTCGAGGTCGGCGTGCGCTATCATATGTATCACGCGCTGGCCCTGCTAGCCGTTGCCTGGGCCTCGAGCCGCTGGCCTGGAAGCAGCATCACCGCAGCCGGATGGCTGTTCGTACTGGGCACGATCATCTTCTCCGGTAGCCTCTACTTCCTCGCGCTCGGCGGTCCCCGCTGGCTCGGAGCGATCACGCCCATAGGAGGCATCGCCTTTCTCATCGGCTGGCTTTTGCTCGTCTGGGGAGTGTGGCGCTGACGCCGCATCTGCGTTAAACTACCTCCCTGATAATGATCATCGGCGTTCCCAAAGAAATCAAAGACGAGGAAAACCGAGTCGCCATTACGCCCACGGGAGTTGCCGCGTTCATCGCCCACGGCCATCAGGTCCTGGTCGAAAAGGGAGCGGGATCGGGCAGCGGCATCTTGGATCGCTCCTATGAAGGGTCCGGCGCGACGGTGGTGGATTCGGCGGCCGAGGTCTGGCAACAAGCCGATCTGGTGATGAAGGTCAAGGAGCCTCAGCCCTCTGAATTCCAATTCCTGCGCGAAGGTCTCATCCTCTTCACTTACCTTCACCTCGCAGCGAGCGAAGAGGTGACGCGGATTCTCCGCGAAAAAAAAGTCACGGCCGTTGCCTACGAAACGATTCAATTAGACGACGGTTCGCTGCCGCTGCTTACGCCGATGAGCGAAGTTGCCGGGCGGCTCGCGCTCCAGGTCGGCGCCTGGTGCCTCCAGGCCGAGAACGGCGGGAGAGGAATTCTGCTCGGCGGCGCGTCCGGCGTGCGCCCCGGAAAAGTAGTTATCTTAGGCGCGGGAATATCCGGCTCTAATGCCTGCCAGGTGGCCGCGGGTATGGGAGCCTATGTCAGCATCCTTGACGTGAATCCCTCAAAGCTCCGCTACATCCATGATATTCTGTCAGGTCATGTCACGACGCTGATGTCCAATCGGGCCAATGTCGAGGAAGAAGTGGTCGACGCGGACGTGGTGATCGGCGCGGTTCTGATTCCGGGCGCGAAAGCGCCAAAACTGCTGTCTCGCAAGCTCGTCAAGCTCATGAAGCCGGGAGCGGCTTTCGTTGATATTGCCATCGACCAGGGAGGGTGCGCAGAGACCTCCCGTCCGACGACACATCGCCATCCTATCTATGTTGAGGAAGAGGTCGTCCACTACTGCGTGGCCAACATGCCGGCAATCGTTCCTTATACTTCTACCTACGCGCTCACGAACGCGACGCTCTCCTATGGATTGGCGCTGGCGGACAAGGGAATCCCCAAAGCGCTGAGGGAGGACCACGCGCTCGCCAAAGGGCTGAATGCTTACCAGGGCAAGATCACGCATGAGGGCGTGGCGGCCGCCTTCGGTCAAGTGGCCACGCCGTTGAAGGAGGCCATCGGCTCATGAGGCTGGTCACGCGGGCGGATTTCGACGGGCTGGTCTGCGGCGCCCTGATCACTCTCATGGAGGAGGACGTCGATTCTTATCTCTTCGTCGAGCCTAAATTCATGCAGGACGGCTCAGTCGACATTCGCCGCGGGGACATCATCGCCAACCTCCCCTACCATCCCAACTGTACCCTGTGGTTCGACCATCACATCACCAACGCCCCGGCGTGGCAGCGGCACGCCGGAAAAACCGAGGATAGAAAATCGAAGATCGAGGATCGATCCTCCATCCTCCATCCTCCATCCTCAATTGTTCCCGGCAAGGGAGGATTCCGCATCGCCCCCAGCGCCGCGCGCGTGGTGTATGAATACTACACGACTCCAGGCGAGCGGCGAGAGACGGGAGGCGGAAGTTGGAATAAGGAACAGCTAAAACTGCTCGGCTCTGAGCGGATGAAATTCCTGCTGGAAGAGACGGATAAGATAGATGCGGGGCAGCTCACGACCGAGGATGTGCTCCATCCCTCCGGCTACGTGCTCATCTCCATGACCATCGACGGCAAATGGAGCGAAGACGAGTCTTACTGGCTGCGGCTGATAGAGCTGCTCCGGGAAAGGTCTCTGGAAGAGACGCTGCGCGAGCCTGAAGTAAAAAGACGCTGCCAGAAGATCCTCGACGATCAGGACAGACTCAAAAGCATCCTTCTGGCGCGCACGACGCTCAAGGGCAACGTGATCTTCACGGACCTGCGCGGGATCAAAGATATACCGGACGGCAACCGCTTCCTGCTCTATACGCTTTTTCCCAGCGGCAATATCTCGGTGAAAATCAATGACGATTCCCAAAGAGCGAATACCACCGCGATTTCCGTGGGCTACAATATCTTCAACGCAACCTCGAACGTCAACGTTGGCGAGCTGCTGCAAAACTACGGAGGCGGCGGTCATAAAGTCGTCGGCTCCTGTCGGGTGCCGAACGACGAAGCAGAACAAGCCATCCGAGAAATCGTGGAAGCCGTCAAAGAGTGATCCCCGTCCCATGAAGAGATCCGCCGAGATTATTACATTCAGGGAAGCGATCAAGGGAATGAAGAAACTCAATCGGGAGATCCGTTACAAGAGTATTTTTGAAGCCCGGCGCTTTAGCTCGGGACTTATCGCATTCCGCCCAGGATCGGACCTGGACCCGAAAGAGATCAAGCACAGCAAAAAGGATGTCCTCTGTCAGGTGCTCAAAGGCAGCGGCCGCTTGCGCGTGAACGGCCGGCGAATCGCGCTCAAGCCGGGGACGCTGTGCCATATTCCTAAGGGAACGCCGCACGATTTCGCGGCAGGCAAAAAAGGCGATCTGGTTCTGTTTTACTCCCTGATCAAAACCGGGTAGAGAAGGCGACCTTGAAATTCAAAATTCAACATTCAAAATTCAAAATTCTTCTCGCGCTGTCCCTGGCCGTTTTCTCAAGTTCCTGCTCCACCAAGATAGGTCCCGAGCGGCAGTATGTCCCGGCGGAAAACCTCATGGACATCGTCAAGGACTTTCAGCGTCTCGCGCGCGACGATGTCTACCGTTTCCCCATCGCCAAGGATGTCACCGGCATCAACATCATGAAGGCGACGCTGGTTCGCCTCGACGACTACGAAAAGAAAAATCCCGGCCAATTTTCCGACATCGTCCAGTTCAGCAAAGCGACCGCCTACGAGAGGCTCAGGGAATATGACCAGGCGCTCGCCTATTACCGCAAGGTGGCCGAGGTGGATGGCCGCCTCAACCCCGACGCGGCCAAAAACATCGAAGCGCTGGAATCCTTCAAGCGCATCCTCGACAAGCCGCTCTCCACGGAGGACCCGTTTGAATACATCAAGGGCCTCGACGAAAAAGTAGAGGCCTGGAACGAAATGGTTGGCAAGTACCAGGGCACGGCGTACGCATATCTCGCCAGGGTGGAGGAAGAAAAGATCGACCGGGCCAAGGTCGCTTTCGTTGAGCTCAACCGCTACCGCCTGACGGACGGCAACCAGCTCACCATCCTGGGCTACAGTCAACTCGTCACCAAGCACCGGCAGAGCAAAAACTATTACCGCTATCTCCTGGACTTTGGCGACTTTTACCTCCGTGTGGCCAAGGAATACACGGCCCAGAATGACCCGGAGGGACTGGCGTTCGAGCTGGACGCCTTTGAGCAGCTTGCAAAGTCCGCCTTAAGGCTTTATACGGAGGTGGCGGGCGTCGATGGGATCGTGGAGAAGGTCGAAGCCCAGGGCAAGATCGAGGGGCTGCGGGGGCTGACGGAAAAAATCAGGAGGCTCAGCCGGTGAAGCGAAAGTACGCGCCAGCTTTGCTGCTCTTTTGTTTCTTGGGATGGCTCTGCTCCGGGGCCCGAGATCTCTCGGCGCAACAGAACGAGCGGCTCTCGGAGCGGATCTTCAATCCCCTGCCCGACTACGACCCTTTTGACAAGCCGCCTCCCTCGCCGCAATTTTTCCCTGACGAAGTGGACAAACGGGCGCGCGCGGCGATGATCGACGCCCTGACGCAAAAAAACGACAGCCTGGGGGATGACCTCCGCTTCTTCATAGAGCGGGATGCCCAGCTAAAAAAGGAGCGGGGCACGGTCACCGGCCTGACAGAAGAGGCGCTCGATCTCTACAACAACACCATCCAGGATCGCGAGCGCTACCTGGAGGCGCAGAAGAAGGCGCTTTCCTTCTCGCTGTCGCCGCAGCGCAAGCAGCTCATAGAATCCCGAATCCAGAACGACGACCTGAACCAGGCCAACGATCTGCTCAAGAAAAGCGCCATCAACCGGTGGGGCGGGATCTTAAACCGCATGTTGAGCTCGGTGGACCTGGCGAACGTCCTCATGGGCTCCTATGTCGGCGCCGCCGTGGATTCCACCATGCAGCAGCTCGTGGCGCTGGGCTCGGCCGATATGCCGATCGAAGAGCGAAGGGCCCTGGCCCTCCTCTACGAACATCTCAAGCGCTATCCCGACGACCCGAAAAACCCGGAGGTGCGAAAGCAGGTGGAGGCGCTGGAAAAAAAGAAAAGGCGCGCCCTCGCCCAGAAGCAGATCGAGAAGGCGGAGGAGGCGATAGAGAAAAAAGATGCCGCCAAGGCCGAGTTCCACTATGAGGTGGCGGCCTTGATCGACCCGCAGTCGCGCGGGACAGAAGCCGGCCTGGAGCAACTAAGAAAGCGCGCGCAGGCGCAAGATGAGGAGAGAAGAAAAGCTCTTGAGGTCGCGCCCGCCTCATCTCAACAGAGCGCGCCGGAGAACCGCGAGCTGAACGAACTCCTCTATGCGCTCACGCTGAGAGACCAGGAAAAGATCCAGACCCAGGCCAAGGCGTTGGAGAAGACGTATCGTGGCAAGCCCGCAGCGGAATCGGCGCGCGATGCGGCGGCGGTCGCATTGGAAATCCAGGGCCAGCACGAAGAGGCCAAGAAGCTTGTCGAGCGAGTCGCGCGGGCCTCCAATGCCCCTCACGAAAGAAAACGGGCGCAGGCGCTGCTCGAGAACGCGGACTACAATCTCCTCGCTTCGTTCCAGCAAGCGCGGAGCCAGCGCACCCTCGATACCGTAAAATACGTCCTTTTGGGAGACGACTTCCTCAAGAAGAACCTGCTCCTCGGCGCCGCGCCGCTAGTCGCCGGAGGGCCGGCCGGCGCGACTTCGCTGGCAGCGGCCAACGTCATGATCATCGGCACCAACCTCTTCCAGGTGCTCACCAACAATCCGATCTCTTACGAGAACGTCATTGACAAAGGAGTGGACTACGTCCGCAATCACCCCCAGTCCAAAAACGCCGCCGAGGTCTACAGCGTCGTGGCTGACGCCTACGAACAGGCGGGCATGTATGACAAGGCGGTTGACTACTATGAGATGTCCGGCAAGGCCCCGGAGAAAAAGATCGCCGACCTGAAAGAGAAGGCGGCGAAAAACCTGCTCCAGGCGGCCGCCAAGAGCGGCGAACGCAGCTCGCAGGAGTTCTATCTGAAAGCGATCCTGGACAACTATCCGGACAGCCCCGCCGCCCAAGAAGCGACGCAGAGGCTGGCGCGGATGACCAAGCTTGAGAATCAGGGGCTCAGGATGAGCAAGCAGTTTCTCATGGAGAACCCGGAGCTCTACGGCCCACAGGGGTTGAGGCTGAAGCCATCCCTCTTTGACGGGAATCTCGGCAACATGGAGCTCGCGGACAAGGGAGTAAGTCTCATAGGCGAAAACGATATCCTGCTCCATCTCCAAACCCCCTGGGGAGTTCGGAGCCAGCTCTACCGGATCGATGAAGAGAGCAATAACCGGTTTCAGATGGCGCTCAGAAAGAAAAACTATGACCTGGCGATGGCGGACGTGGACACGAGGGCGAAGGACAGCCAGGGCGGGATCAAGAACCTGCCCCGCCCCGTCGTCACAGGCGGGCTGGCCAAGAAACCATCGGAGCCAGAGGCGGGCGACAGCACCTTCACCTTGGTGCGGGAGGCCGGGGGCTCCTCGACCGCCTACCCGAAAGTGCTCGATTACCAGCTGCTGAGCGATAGCGAGAAGGATCCCAGCGCCAAATATAAACTGCCGCCCATTCAGGGCAGCATCTCGGCCAGCCACTTTGATATCAGCGGCGGGCTGCCGGGCGGGCTTTGGGGGGATAGGCTGATGATCGGCACCGATGAAAAGAGCCCGTTTGCCGGCGTGCAGCTCCCGATCCCATTGCTGCAGGGCTTCATACCCGTAGATTTTATGCTGCAAGGCAGACCAGGACGCTTCTCCCTCTTTCCCAAGATCCACCTTTCCCAAGACAAGGGCAACGACCAGGAACTCTATCGCTGAACGGAGAGAGGAAATTGGGTTGCTGAGAAAGGATCTCCGCCGCGGCTTCCTGTCGATTGTGGCAGGTCTGCTCTTGTGGGAAATTTTGGCTCGCCTGTTGCTGGAGAACGAGCTGCTCATTCCGCCGCCGAGCAGCGTGGTCCGCTCCTTCTGGAAGCTTGCCTCCACCGGCCAACTGAACCGTCACTTCGCGGCCACGGTGCTGGAATTCACCTATGGCTTTGCCGCTGCCTGCGTCGTCGGCATCGCTCTGGGATATCTCATGGGCATGTACAAGTGGTTCGATGAATGGATGGATCCCTGGATCGCCACGCTCTACTCCATCCCGATCATCACCGTCGTGCCTCTCATCATCATCTGGTTCGGCCTCGGCATGCTGTCCAAGGTGATCGTGGTCTTCAAAATAACCGCGGTCGAGATCATCCTGAACACCGCGGCGGGAATCAAGACCATCGACCCAGTCTGGCTGGAGGTCTCCAAATCTCTGCGCCTGAGCCGATGGGAGACGACCTACAAGATTCGCCTGCCGGCGGCGCTCCCATACATTGTGACCGGAATGCGGCTGGGGGTGGGCCGGGCCCTGTTGGGTGTCATCATAGCCGAGCTGCTGGCTTCTAATGCCGGGCTGGGCTACCTCCTGCGCGACGCTTCCGAGACCTGGGACAGCCCGAAGCTGTTTGTGACCGTCGTGCTCTTGGCCGCCATGGGCATCGTGAGTTTCACCCTGATTAAGAAAGGGGAGCAGAAGCTGGCGCCGTGGCGGGAGACCGCGGAATGGTAGCTCGAGAAATGTTGAATGATGAATGATGAATTTTGAATATCGGCAGAGAAATGCTGGAGCTTTATAAAAAAAATTCGCCGGCCATACACAAGTTGCTCTCCATCATGTGCGGCCTGGCAGTGTGGCACGTTCTTGCGACCGTGATCGTCGCCGACAGCTCCTTCCTCGTCTCTCCCCTCGCGGTAGCGGCCAAGAGCTACGAGATGCTCTTTCAGACCGCCGAGCTTTACCCTCACCTGCTCGCCAGTTCCTCGATATTTTTTTACGGCTATTTGCTGTCCATCGCAGCGGGAGTTCCTCTGGGATTTCTCATGGCGCTCAGCCCGGCCGTGAGAGATTACGTCCATCCGTGGATGACCACGCTCTACACCACCCCGCGCATCGCCTTCGCGCCGGTATTGCTGCTCTGGCTCGGCATCGGCGCCGGAGCCAAAGTGGCCATCGTTTTCCTGGGATGCGTTTTCCCGATCCTGATCAACTCCTACTACGGAATGCGCGTGGTGAACCGGGAGTTCGTCGAGCTGGCGCGCTCCTTTCGACTGACGCGCCTCGCCCTGTTCTGGAAAATCCTCCTGCCCGCGTCGGTGCCCTTCATCCTCTCCGGCCTGAGGCTCGCCCTGGGGCGCGGATTGACGGGCGTCGCCATCGCCGAGTGGTTCGGCGCCACCGAGGGGCTGGGCTATTTGATTTTCTTCGCCGGGCAGACGCTCAACGTCCCCGTCCTCTTCGTCGGCGTGACGGCCTTCGCGCTCCTCGGGATTCTCGGCTTCGAAATATTGCGGAAGGTGGAGGAGATCGCCACGCCCTGGAGAAAGAAACTGCAAACATGAGCGCGCGGACTCAAAAACTTCGTGACCTTCGTGCTCTTCGTGGTGATAAACTTTTTGACCACGAAGGACACGAAGCCCACGAAGGAAGAGGCGCAAAGGAAGAAGACGGAGAGGATGCTTAACGGTGAAATTTCCGGACTAGCAACCTGAAACTTATTATCTATGGCCATCCCAATTTTGGAATTGAGAAACCTGGGCAGAGAGGTGGCCGGCCGGGGCGCGGAACCATTCGTCATCTTCAACGGGATCAATCTCACGGTTAGGGACGGCGAATTCGTCAGCATCGTGGGGCCGAGCGGCTGCGGCAAGACGACTCTGCTGAGGGTTATCAACGGGCTGCTCTCGCCATCCGCCGGGCAGATCTTTGTTGACGGCAAGGAGCAGAACGGCGCGGACGGCGAGCTGCTCATGGGCTTCGTGTTCCAAGGCGCCGCGCTTCTTCCGTGGCGCACGAGCCTCAACAATGTGCTCCTCGGCCTCGAAGGGCGGAAGAAAAATACCCCCGACGCGCAGGCGATCGCGCGCAAGTATCTCGACCTGGTAGGGCTCTCGGGCTTTGAACAGCACTATCCCCACGAGCTTTCAGGCGGAATGCAGCAGCGCGTCAACCTGGCGCGCGCCCTGGCGGTCGATCCGAAAATTCTCCTGATGGACGAGCCCTTCGCCTCCCTCGACGCGCAGACCCGGAGCTTCATGCAACTCGAGCTGCTGCGGATCTGGTCGCAAACCAGGAAGACCGTCATCTTCGTCACGCACATGATCTCCGAGGCGATCCTGCTCTCGGACCGCGTGGTCGTGTTGAGTCACCGGCCGGGCCGGATCCGGTCGGAGTTCCCCGTGCCCCTGCCCCGGCCGCGCGATATGGAGATAAAATCCGACCGGCGCTTCGTCGAGCTGGAAAATACCGTGTGGAAGCTGATCGAGGAAGAGGTCAAGGCGGCCGGAGGATTCGCAAAACTTTAAAGAGGAGATTTAATTATGGGAAAAACGACACGTCGCCTGCTCTCGTTTGCATCTGTCCTGTATTTTACTTCCTTCCTCTCGCCTCTCGCCTCACGCCTCTCGCCTTCTCCCGTTCAGGCGGGAGAAGCGGGTCTTCCCACCGTCCGCTTTGTC
>JAHFAP010000246.1 GCA_023250495.1 Deltaproteobacteria bacterium
CGGAGCCGGGCGCCTGAAGCGGTCGTTCCAACAAAAAGATCTCCGAGGGATTATTCACCTCTTTAAGCCCGCTCTCTTTCATCTCGAAGACGCCGATCTCGTTGGTCGAGCCGAAGCGGTTTTTGACCGCCCTCAGGATGCGGAAATTGTGTCCTCCGTCTCCTTCGAAATAGAGGACCGTGTCAACCATATGCTCAAGCACGCGCGGTCCGGCGAGCGATCCGTCCTTGGTTACGTGACCGATCAGAAAGGTGCTGAGGCCGCCTTTTTTCGCCAGGACGATGATCGAGCCGGAGCATTCTCTGACCTGCCCGATGCTCCCTGGAGCTGATGGGAGAGAAGGGGAAAAAAGAGTCTGGATCGAATCGACGACCAGGACTGCGGGTTTGATCTTCTTGACCTGCTCCAGGATTCTTTCGAGAGAGGTTTCGCTGAGAATGAGCAGATTGGGAGCGGCGATGCCAAGCCTCTCCGCGCGCATCTTGATCTGCCTTGGAGATTCTTCGCCGGAGACATAGAGGCAGCTGAGCCCTCTTTGGCTCAAGGCCGCGAAGGCCTGAAGCAGCAGCGTCGATTTCCCTATGCCGGGATCGCCGCCGATCAGGGTGACGGAGCCGGGAACCAGACCGCCGCCCAGCACTCGGTCGAACTCGCCGATGCCAGAGAGGACCCTTCCCTCCTCCGCGGTTGAGATCTCGGCGATCGATGTCGGATGCTCCTTGGTGCCGAGGTTGAACTCGTCACGCGGATGAGCTGCGCGCTCGAATTTTTCCTCAACCAGGGTGTTCCATTGATTGCAGTCGGGACACTTGCCCAGCCACTTGGGCGATTGGTGGCCGCAGTTCTGGCAGGCGAAGATGATTTTCGCTCGTGCCACTCTTTATCCCTTCAACCCTTCATCTTTCCAAAGATGACGGAACTGGCTGGCAACAACCTGGTCGTACGGCACCGGCTGAGAGAGAAGCCCCACGTCCTGGGCGAAGCGGTTCATTTTGGCGACGACCTCCTCTGAAATAGTGGAATCATAGTAAGGCAGATCGCGCTTTATCAGCTCCGCAATGAGCTCCGCTTCCGTGGGCGGAAAAATCCGGCGCCCCACTTCGGTCGCGCGGCCGGGCTCCTCGCGCAGCGCCTTATGCGCCCGTATGACAGCCCGTATCGCGGCAGCAGCGCTCTCCGGCTCGCGTTTGATTCTCTCTTCCGTGGTGACCAAAGCGGGAAAAGTGTAGGACTGCGCCGCCGCAGGCCCGTCGCCGCGACGCACGTCCAGGATGACAGTACCGACGCCGCGTCGCACGGCGATTTCCGCGCCCATGGCGTTGGCCCAGAATCCGTCGATCTTTCCCTCTTCGAGCGCCTTGGCTGCGGTGAGGCCGAAGGAAACCGCGGCGCCGGTCGCGCCGGGGACAGGCGCGATCTGGACATGATCGCGCACCGGATCGATGCTGGCTTCAAGCAGCAAGCGCCTGAGACCAAGATCCACTCCCGGCGCAGCGCCTATCCTGAGACCTTTGACCGCGCTGATCTCCCCGCGCTTCGCGCCGAGGTCCGCGCGCAGCACGAGCAGCCAATACATCCTCTGGCCCAGCGCTGCCAGAAGCTTGGCGCCCTTCCAATCGGGAAAAGCCATCAGGGTGGCATGCGCCGAGCCGGCGACGAAATCGAGCGCGCCGTCGCGCAGCGCCTCCATAGCCTTGGGGACGGGAAAGAGAAGCTCGATTTTTTTGACGTCCAGCCCTTCGGCCTTGAAGAAGCCGAGCTCGACGGCGGCAATAGCTGGAAAATAGGAATTCGAGATCAGATCGGGAACGGCGATGCGCATGAAGAGTTTTTAGGCCAGATAGGAGCTTGCGTCAACCGCATCCTCGCTTCGCGAGGAATCTCAGATCGCAGATTTCAGATATCAGATTTATATGAGATCTGAGATTTGAGATTCGGAACGTAGCGAGCGCTCGCTACGTTCCGATGGGCTGCTCCGCCCGCCATGAGCGGAGGTACTTCACCACTTCGCTCAGCGGCAGGACGTCGGCGTACTTCTGATTCATGTCGAAGAGGTTGATCGCGTGACACGCCTCGTGGCGGTCGAAGACGCATTCCTCCACCACGATCATGCGGAAGCGATAAGTCGTGCCGTCAACCACGCTCGCGCGCACGCAGCCGCTCGTGCTCTCGCCGCAAGTAATGACGGTGTCGATGTCCAGCTGGTTGAGATGGCCCACCAGTGGCGTGCCCCAGAACGCGCTCGGAGATAATTTCTTCAGCACCGCTTCGCCGGGACGCGGCTCGACCTCGTCGACGATGTCGTACTTGTGTCGGCGGCGCTCCAGGGCATCGGGGCTGAGCTTGCTCGGATCATTTTCGCGCCTGAAGGACCACTCGTCGACGCCGGCGCCAGCGAGGCCCGTGACATGGATGATCGGAATCCGCACCTCGCGCGCGGTTCTGAGGAGAGCCTGGATGTGAGGTATAGCGTTCCAGGCGGCGGGGCCGCAACTTCCCGGCCATTTCTTGATCGCTTCCAAAATCGCCTCCGACTTGTCGCCGAACACCCAGCGGTAGAGGTCTATGAGAAGTAGAGCAGGTTTTTTCCCGAAGCCTATAGATTTGGGCGGCTTCATGGCGACGTGCGCCTTGTCCTGTTCCGTCAGAAAACGATCCCACACTCGCTCAGCCATAGCGTCCCTCCTTACATTATCGACGCCGGATAGCACAACACTTACCACTGCGCTTGTTGGACAGTCAAGGAGCAGTTGGAGTGATGGAGTAATGGAGTTTTGGCTGAGGAAGCAGGCTGGTTGCTATGGAGTCATCCATGTAATAAATCTATTCGCGCGATGCCGACGGACTTTATCCAGGATGAACTCGAAGCGCTCAAGCGGCAGGGGCTTTACCGGAGACTACGCCGCGTCGAGGGCGAGCAGGGGCCGACGCTGATCGTCGACGGTCGCGAGGTTCTCAACTTCTCCTCCAACAATTATCTTGGCCTGGCGAGCCATCCGGCCCTGCGCAAAGCGGCGAAAGAGGCGATCGACCGGTACGGCTGCGGCGCCGTGGCCTCGCGCCTGATATCCGGGAATATGACTCTGCACGAGGAGCTGGAGGAACAAATCGCCAAGCTGAAAGGAACCGCAGCCGCGCTGGTCTTCAACTCCGGCTTTCAAGCCAATGTCGGAATTTTCTCAGCGCTCGTCGGCGAAGGAGATGTGATTTTCAGTGATGCGTTGAATCACGCAAGCATCATCGACGGCTGCCGCCTGGCGCGGGCGAGGACCGTGGTCTATGCGCATTGCGATTTGGCGCGGCTCGAAGACGAACTGAAAAAAGCTCCGGCAACAGGCCGGAGGTTGATCGTCACGGAGACGCTGTTCAGCATGGATGGGGATGAGGCGCCGCTGGCGGAGATGGTTGAGCTGGCCGAGCGGTATGGCGCTGTGATCATGGTCGATGAGGCGCATGCCACAGGCGTCTTCGGTCCCAACGGCGCGGGTATCGTCGCTCAGCTCGGTCTGGGAGAGCGCGTCCTGGTTCAGATGGGGACGCTGGGAAAGGCGCTGGGCGGATTCGGCGCCTACGTGGCCGGGAGCCGGCCTCTGCGCGAGCTTCTGATCAACCGCTGCCGGAGTTTTATCTTTACCACCTCGTTGCCTCCGCCTGTCCTCGCGGCAGCCATTGCGGCTGTTGATCTTCTGTACCAGGAGCCGCAAAGACGGCTTGCGCTGTGGCATAACTGCCGCGCTCTCAGAGAGGGACTGAGGAAACTTGGCTTCTCTCTGGGCGAGAGCCAGAGCCAGATTCTGCCGCTCGTCATCGGCGACTCGGAAAGATGTATGGCCTTCTCGGAACGCCTGTTACAAAAAGGCGTGTTTGCCCAGGGTATCCGTCCACCCACAGTGTCTGAGGGAACATCGCGCCTGCGGATCACGCTCATGGCGACGCACACTCATGAGCACTTACACCGCGCACTGAGGACCTTCGAAGAAGTGCGCGGTGAATTTTGAATGCTTAATTTTGAATGCTTAATTGGAATCCCGGGAGTTAAAATTCAAAATTCAACACTCAAAATTCAAAACTAAGAAGGCCATGACCTCACGATACGAAAAACTTAAACAATTAGACCATACCTACCTCTGGCATCCGTTTACTCAGATGCAAGAGTGGATGGGCGAGGAGCCGCTTATTATCGAGCGGGGCGAGGGGCACTATCTCATCGACGTCCAGGGGAAGAAATATCTCGACGGGGTCTCCTCGCTTTGGTGCAATGTCCACGGCCACCGGAAGGAGGAGCTGGATCAAGCGTTGAGAGAGCAGCTTGACCGCATCGCCCATTCAACTTTTCTCGGCCTGAGCCATGTGCCGGGCATCGAGCTGGCGCAGAAGCTCATCGAGATCGCTCCAAGCGGCCTTCGGAGGGTTTTTTATTCCGATAGCGGCGCGACGGCGGTCGAGGTCGCCCTCAAGATCGCCGTTCAATATTGGAAGCTCAAAGGCGAGAAGAGGCGGACGCGCTTCGCTTCGCTCGTCGAGGCCTATCACGGCGACACCATCGGCGCGATGAGCGTCGGCTACTCGGAGACGTTCCACCGCTTTCACCGCTCGCTGCTCTTTCCGGTCATGCGCCTCAACCCGCCGCACGTTTTCCGCTACTTCAAGCGCATGAGTGAAGCGCAGGCGCTGGCAAATGCCATCCGCCAGGCCGAAGAAAAGCTTACTCAAGAAAGGGGCTCGCTGGCAGCGCTCA